>JAYFRX010000068.1:0-9907 GCA_040946945.1 Burkholderia sp.
TCTGGGCAAATTCCGTTGGGTCGTTGAACGGACTCACTCGTGGCTCCACAACTTCCGTCGTCTTCGCATACGCTTCGATCGTCGAGCTGACATTCACGAAGCATTCTTGAAATTCGGCTGCGCCCTCCTCTGCTGGAACATCTTCAGGCATACCGAGCAGTCTTTTTGAACTGGCCTCTTAACAACCGAACGGAACACTAGCGCCGGTGCAGTTGCGCTGGCGACAAGCAATCCGGCCATCGCGCCCCACAGCACAGCGGCAATGGACGCACCTGGCATCCACCACTATCAAGACTCCACATCCTCCAGACTGAAGATCTCGGTCTGGTCGTTATACGAGAAGATCTCCCCATAACGTCCCCAGTCGATCACCGCGTCGAGCGTTTCCTCAGCCGCGCTGTCGGACAGGAAATCCTCCAGCTCCTGCTCGAAGCGCACGCGCGGCGCGCGATGGCCGGGCCGCTCGTTGAGCACCTTCTTGATCCGCGCCGCCAGCGGCACATGACGCAGCAGGTGATCGGCGAACATCATCTTGCGCTCCTGCGTGCCGAACTCGGCGAACACGCGCGCCGGCGGCGTCAGGAACACGTCGCCCTCGCGCACGTCGGCGAAGC
Source organism: Burkholderia sp. (assembly GCA_040946945.1). Taxonomy (GTDB): domain Bacteria; phylum Pseudomonadota; class Gammaproteobacteria; order Burkholderiales; family Burkholderiaceae; genus Burkholderia. The sequence continues at coordinate 615 of JAYFRX010000068.1, forward strand.
CTAGGTGCTGCAGCACTTCCGCGATCGGAAACAGGTCGTCCACCTCGAGGTGCAGCGAGCGCGCGATTTCCGGCATATCGGCGCGGCCGTGGTACGGCGGCGCGGCCAGCGTCTCGATCAGGCCAGCCATCAGGTTGGTCGACACGCGCGGCAGCCAGCTTCCCGGATCGAGGCCCTTCTTGGTCGCCTCGCCAGTCTGGCGCGCCGTCATCTTCGCATAGATGTCGTCCACCAGCTTGCGGAAGGCCGGGTCGAGACGGTTGCGCGGATGCTTGAACGGCACCTTGATCTCGGCGATCACCCGCCCCGGGTTCGACGACAGCACCAGGATCCGGTCGCACATGAACACCGCTTCCTCGATGTTGTGCGTGACGATCAGCACCGACTTGATTGGCATCCTGCCCTGCGTCCACAGGTCGAGCAGGTCGGTACGCAGCGTCTCGGCGGTCAGCACGTCGAGCGCTGAGAACGGCTCGTCCATCAGCAGGATGGTCGGGTCGACCACCAGCGCGCGCGCGAAGCCGACGCGCTGGCGCATGCCGCCCGACAGCTCGCGCGGATAGGCGTTCTCGAAACCGTCCAGACCGATCAGGTCGATCGCCGCGAGCGCGCGCTCGCGGCGATCGCGCGCGCCCACGCCGAGCGCTTCCAGGCCCGCTTCCACGTTCTGTAGCACGGTCAGCCAGGGAAACAACGCGAAGGTCTGGAACACCATTGCCACGCCCTCGGCCGGCCCGCTCAAGGGCTTGCCGAGGTAGGTGACCTCACCGCCGGTCGGCTCGATCAGCCCGGCGATGATGCGCAGCAGGGTCGACTTGCCGGAGCCCGAACGGCCCAGCAGGCCGACGATCTGGCCCTCGCGCAGCGACAGGTTGGTCCCGTCGAGCACGAGCAGCTCGCCCTGCGTCTTGTTGAAGCCGCGGCTGACGTCCTTGACGTTCAGGATCTCGTCGCCCAGGCGCGGCGGTGCCGGCGGCGTCTGGACAGCATTCTGGTTTTGCATCGCGTTTCGCTCTCAATGAGTCTCAGTCGAGCCGCAGCTTCGCTTCGGCATAGGCGTACAGCGGGCGCCACAACAGGCGGTTGAACAGGGTCACGAACAGCGACATGACCGTGATGCCCATGATGATTTTCGGATAATCGCCAGCGGTGGTCATCTCGGATATATAGGCACCGAGGCCGTGCGCCTGGATCTTGGTGTCGCCCCACTGCACCAGCTCAGAAACGATGCTGGCGTTCCAGGCGCCGCCCGAGGCGGTGATCGCGCCGGTCACGTAGTAGGGGAAGATGCCGGGCAGGATCGCCTGGCGCCACCATTGCCAGCCGCGGATGCGGAAGTTGGTGGCCGCCTCGCGATAGTCGTTGGAATAGGACGTCGCCCCGGCGATCACGTTGAACAGGATATACCACTGGGTGCCGAGCACGATCAGCGGTGACAGCCAGATGTCCGGGTTCAGGTGGAAGCGCGCGATCACAATCACGAACACCGGGAACAGCAGGTTGGCCGGGAACGCGGCGAGGAACTGGGCAATCGGCTGAGCCTTCTCGGCCAGCGCCGGGCGCAGGCCGATCCACACGCCGATCGGCACCCACACCAGCGAGGCGATCGCGATCAGCACTAGCACGCGCAGCAGCGTGGCCAGGCCCAGCAGGAACACGTCGCCGACCTCGGCCAGCGTCACACCGGTGGCCACGAAGCTAACCACGCGCCAGACCACGTAGGCGGTGCCGAGCAGCACCAGGATCGCCCAGCCGATGTCGGCCACACGCGAGGCCTGCCTCTCGACGCGCGGCAGCGCGAAGCGCGAGGCGTCGAACGAGGGCAGCCGGAACGGCAGCCACGCGGCGCGCGCCAGCAGCCAGCTGGCCGGCACCAGCAGCTGGTGGATCAGGCGCGTGCGGCGCACCAGGTCGAGCAGCCAGGATTCGGGCGCGTCGCCCGAGCTGGTGTTCTCCATGCGGAACTTGTCGGCCCAGGCCACCAGCGGGCGGAACAGCATCTGGTCGTAGGCCAGGATCACCACCGTCATGGCCAGGATCACCAAGCCGATCGCGCCTATGTTCTTGTCCGAGATCGCCTGCGCCAGGTAGGTGCCGATGCCCGGCAGGATGACGGTGTGGTTGCCCACCGTGATGGCCTCGGAAGCCACCACGAAGAACCAGCCGCCCGACATCGACATCATCATGTTCCAGACCAGGCCCGGCATCGAGAACGGCACCTCGAGCTTCCAGAAGCGCTGCCAGGTGGTCAGGTGGAAGCCGCGCGAGACCTCGTCCAGGTCGCGCGGCACCGTGCGCAGCGACTGGTAGAAGCTAAAAGTCATGTTCCAGGCTTGGCTGGTGAAGATCGCGAAGATCGCGGCCAGCTCGGCGCCGGCCACGCGGCTCGGGATCAGCGCCAGGAAGAAGGTCACCGTAAACGAGATATAGCCGAGCACTGGCACCGACTGCAGGATGTCGAGGATCGGCACCAGCACCATGTCGGCGCGGCGGCTCTTGGCCGCTAGCGTGCCGTAGACCAGAGTGAACACCAGCGAGGCGACCATCGCCGCCAGCATGCGCAGCGTGGTGCGCAGCGCGTATTCAGGCAAGTTGGCGGGATCGAGCGAGATCTTCTGGGTGGTTAGCGTGCCGATCGGCGCCATGGTTTCATGGAAGCCCACTGCCGCCATCGAAATCACGCAAAGGATCAGCGGAAAGGCGATGAAGTCCCAGCGATTAGGCAGCACGCGCCACGCCGAGGCGTTCGCGATCCGGTTCGGATTAAAACCAAAATCCATCACACACCCTCCCCGGCATGGCCGTTCGAAGCGAAATTTGAGACCAGCATGCGTTCGTGACTCATGGTAAGGCGCATTGCGATGTTTGCTTATAACTGGACAAGCCCGAGCGCCGGCTACCGCAGCCCCGCTCGCTCACCCATCCCGGGCCCGCCCCAAAAGGGCCAGGCGCGACGACGGCACGACACTACTACAACCCTTGTGACAGGCACAAGCTTCCGGTACGCAACATGAAGACATCCCCCGTCAAGCGTAGGAAAACAGCACCCAAATAGAAGGAATGCACGGGCGGAATGCGAGGAATTTGAAAGAAGCCGCAAGCGGAGTGCAACGCGCGTGACGCGGCGCAAAGACGAATTATGCCGCGATCCGGGATGCGGGGAAACCCGCCGGGGCGCGAACGCAACAGGCACGGGCCCGGACCGCCGTCGTCGTCGTCGAGCCGCGCGAGCACACAACAAACCGCAGGTAAGCGGCGGCGACTAAGCAGGTGCACCGGATCCGGTTGTTTAGCAGGCCGTTGAAATACCTCATGTAGCGATCATTCGCAACGAAGGCATAAACGTTGAACTTACCTGATTAGAGGCCAGTTCAAAAAGACTGCCCGGTACGCCTGAAGATGTTCCAGCAGACGAGGGCGCGGCCGAATTTGAAGAATGCTTCGTGAATGTCAGCTCGACGATCGAAGCGTATGCGAAGACGATGGAAGTTGTGGAGCCACGAGTGAGTCCGTTCAACGACCCAACGGAATTTGCCCAGACCACTGCCATGTTCAGTGCGGCGCCTTCCGATCACCGGTTTGATGCCGCGTTCGCGCAATCGTTGACGATGCGGATCCGAATCGTAACCACGATCGGCATAGATGACCTTGGGTCTCTGAAGGGGTCGGCCGCGCGTGCCGCGGATCGGGGGAATCGCGTCGACGAGCGGCGGCAACTGGGTGACGTCGTTGCGGTTCGCGCCGGTCAGGATGGCGCTGATGGGAACGCCATTGGCATCTACGAGGATGGGGTGCTTGGAATCGGGTCGCGCGCGATCCGTGGGGTTCGGGCCAGTTTTTCGCCCGCCCCAACAGTTCGTACCGACGAGGAATCGACGGCAGCGTATGAAAGATCGATCTGCCCGGCCTCGCGCAACGTGTCGAGCAGCAGTTCGTGCAGTCGATCCCATACTCCTGCTTTGCGCCAGTCGTTCAGTCGTCGCCAGCAGGTCGGGCCGGAGCCAAAGCCCAATAGGGTTGGCAGATGGTTCCATCGCAGACCGGTTTTCAACACGAACAGGATGCCATTCAACGCCGCCCGATCGGATACGCGTGGGCGACCAGGATGCTCTTTGGGCCGGGGCTTGGACGGCGGCAGTAACGGTTCGCTCAGTGTCCACAATTCGTCATCAATGATTGGCGCTTCCATCCCTTGGGTTCCGTCGTTCAGACATCCAAGGTTAACAGCTTGCCGAGAAAGTAAACAGCCCCTCATGGGTTTTTGAACTGGTTTCTTAACGACTTCGGCGTTCTCGCTCGAACCGCTCACCAGCCCCATCAAATGCTTCTGGGCGTCGCTCTCGACGCCAATCGCGGTGAGGATGTGGCACCCATCGACGATGATACCGTCCAGGTAGATGGCTAGGATATCGTGATACTCGAAGCGACGCTCCATCAGCCCGTCAAGCTTCTTCTTGCTCGCCTTCACGAACTTGCGCGAGACGCTGCTCTTCGAGATGCCGACGGTGTGCGCCATTTCAGGCAACACCTCGTCATACTTTCGGGTCGACACGCCGCTGACCATGATGTCGTACATGCGCTGCGTGAGCCGTTCGTCGTCGCGCAGCTGCGTGTAGGCGGGAATCGGCACTTCCTTGCCGCGGTTGGCCCGCAGCCGGGGCCGCTGAAACCGCAGCTTGCGTTGGTCCATCACGATTCGGCCGGGCTGCGAGCCATGCCAGCGCACGTCGCCGGCGGCACGCCCCGCGTGCTTGTCGCCGGCCACCTCGCGAGCAGACACCATCAGCAATTGTTCAACGAGCGCGCGGCCAGCGTCGTACATCAGGGCGTCAACACTGATGCGCGTGTTCTGGATCAGATCGCGCATCGGAAGCCACAACTGTTCGTGCTCGGCAAAGCTGGCGCGCAGGGCCTCGTGCTCCTGTTTGCTGACGACCGTCACCGGCAACTTGGCGCGACGCCCGGGTTTCTTGGTAGGCTTCATCTCGGCGGTTCTCTTGTTCTGGAGCTTGGTCTTGGAAACCTGATTCTCTCGGATTCCTGCGGGAACCGCCGCCTTCAACCTTCAACTATTTTTGGGACACTGCCACAGACCGGCCTAAAACTGGATTCTGTTCATGGGCATGGCGCACGCTCCGTAAGCATCTGGCGAACGATACCTGATTTCAGGCCTGCTTCGGAGTCAAGTAACTAATCAGGTAAGTTCAACGTTTATGCCTTCGTTGCGAACGATCGCTACATGAGGTATTTCAACGGTCTGCTAGTCCGGCACTGGACCAGAATCCCTTTGCGTCGTAGCAACAACCATTCATTTTTGACCGTTGGCCGGAACGGATACAGTAAAATTTCCGTTTACACGCAGTATGCTTTCATTTTTATGACGTCGGCGCGTGATCCTAACCGGCGCCGTCTCTGAATTACAGGTAATCTGCCTTGTTGAATTCTGTGCTCGACTTCCTGGCCCACGGGCTGCTGCATTTCTCGTGGTGGCGGATCGTGCTGTTCACGATTGTGGCCACGCACGTCACGATCGTCGCCGTCACCATCTATCTCCACCGCTGTCAGGCGCACCGCGCGCTTGATCTGCACCCGGCCGTCAGCCACTTCTTCCGGCTGTGGCTGTGGATGTCCACCGGCATGCTAACCGGCCAGTGGGCTGCCATCCACCGAAAGCACCACGCCAAGTGCGAGACCCAAGAGGATCCGCACAGCCCGCAGACGCGCGGCATCTGGACGGTGCTACTCGAAGGTGCCGAGCTCTACCGCGCCGAAGCCAGGAACGAGGAAACGCTGCGCAAGTTCAGCTACGGCACGCCGAACGACTGGATCGAGCGCAACGTCTACTCGAAGTACACGATCCTCGGCGTGAGCCTGATGATGGTGATCGACGTCGCGCTGTTTGGCATCGTCGGCCTGTCGGTCTGGGCCGTGCAGATGATCTGGATCCCGTTCTGGGCAGCCGGCGTGGTCAACGGCCTCGCGCACTTCTGGGGCTACCGCAACTTCAGCTCGGCCGATGCGAGCACGAACCTGATTCCCTGGGGCATCGTGATTGGCGGCGAGGAAATGCACAACAACCACCACACCTTCGCCACCTCGGCGAAGTTCTCGAACAAGTGGTACGAGTTCGACATCGGCTGGATGTACATTCGCATCCTGTCGGCGTTCAAGCTCGCCAAGATCAAGAAGATCGCGCCAACGCCGCGCCTCGTCGCACGCAAGGCCGTGCTTGACCAGGAAACCCTGCAGGCCGTGCTGTCGAACCGCTACGAAGTGATGGCGAACTACGGCAAGGCACTGAAGCGCGCCTACCGCCAGGAGCTCGCGCACCTGAAGGAGCGTGGCTCGAGCGAGAAGTACCAGCTGCTGCGCGGCGCCCATTCCTGGTTCCACAAAGACGAAGAGGGCCTGAACGAGCCGCAGAAGCGTCTGCTGCCCGAAATCTTCGCCAACAGCCAGAAGCTGCATACCTACTTCCAGCTGCGCAAGGACCTAGCCTTGATGTGGGACCGTTCGAACGCCTCGCGCGAACAGCTGCTGACCCAATTGCAGGACTGGTGCCATCGTGCCGAACAAAGCGGCATCAAGGCGCTGCAGGAGTTCGCGACTCGTCTGCGCCGCTACGCCTGATTTGAAATCGATTACAATTCCGGAACCTCATAAACCCCGCGCTGGCGGGTTTTTTCTTTTGCGCCGCCGCTTTTGCGCGGCGGCCGATCGGCAGTGCGAAGAAGCAGAGGAGAAGAAGATGCAAGCCGCGATCAAACCCATCGAATACGACCGGCCGGGTGCCGTGTGCGGAATCGGGCAGGCCTGGGCCAAGGTGCCCGACAGCCCGTCCGCGGTAGAGCGCGAGGCGCTCAAGGCACGGATTAAGGCGCTGCTCGAGCGCGAGAAGGCCGTGCTCGTCGCGCACTATTATGTCGATGCCGAATTGCAGGAGCTGGCCGACGAGACAGGCGGCTGCGTGGCCGATTCGCTCGAGATGGCACGCTTCGGCCGCGATCACGCGGCACAGACGCTGGTGGTGGCCGGCGTGCGCTTCATGGGCGAGACGGCGAAGATCCTGAGCCCGGGCAAGCGCATCCTGATGCCCGATCTCGATGCCACCTGCTCGCTCGACCTCGGCTGCCCGGCCGACGAGTTCTCGGCCTTCTGCGATGCGCATCCTGATCGCAAGGTGGTGGTGTATGCGAACACCAGCGCGGCCGTGAAGGCGCGCGCGGACTGGATGGTCACCTCCTCGATCGGCCCGGAGATCGTGGCCGACCTGCATGCGCGCGGCGAGAAGCTGATCTGGGCACCGGACCGCCATCTCGGCAGCTATATCCAGAAGAAGACCGGCGCGGACATACTGATGTGGCAGGGCTCCTGCCTGGTGCACGACGAATTCAAGGGCATCGAGCTCGACCTGCTGCGCGCCGAACATCCGGACGCGAAGGTGCTGGTGCACCCGGAATCGCCCGAGAACGTGGTGGCGCTGGCCGACGTGGTCGGCTCGACCACCCAGCTAATCGACGCGGCCGTCAAGCTCAACGGGCAACGCTTCATCGTCGCGACCGACATCGGCATCCTGCATAAGATGCAGTTCGCGGCGCCCGGCAAGACCTTCATCGCCGCGCCGACGGCGGGCAACAGTGCCACCTGCAAGAGCTGCGCGCATTGCCCCTGGATGGCGATGAACGGCCTCGCCAACCTGGCCGAGGTGCTGGAGCGCGGCCACAATGAGATCTTAGTCGATCGCGCGATCGGCGAACGCGCGCGCCTGCCGATCGATCGCATGCTGGAGTTCGCAGCGCAGCACAAGCGGCGCGTGCAGGCCAGCGGCGACCTGCAGCGCGATGCGCAGCTGTTCTCGAACGTGGGGGCGGCATGAGCACGGCGGTATCCCCGATCTACCAGGACATCGTCCATGAATACGGCGCGGCCTTCGAGGCCGCGATCGCCCGCAACGTCGCCGACGCGATCGCCGAGGACGTCGGCAGCGGCGACCAGACCGGCCGCCTGGTGCCCGATGGCCCGGCACGTCGCGCGCGCATCATCGTGCGCGAGGACGCGGTACTGTGCGGCGTGCCCTGGTTCGAGGCGGTGATGCGCTCGATTGATTCGGCAATCGAGGTCAGCTGGTCCTATCGCGAAGGCGAGCCGATGCGAGTCGACACGACCGTCTGCGACCTGCGGGGCCCGGCACGCTCGCTGCTGACGGCCGAGCGCAACGGCCTGAACTTCCTGCAACTGCTCTCGGGCGTGGCCAGCGCGACGCGCCGCTACGTCGCGCTGGTCGACCGCCATTGCGCTCGCATCCTCGATACGCGCAAGACGCTGCCGGGCCTGCGGCTCGCGCAGAAGTACGCGGTTCGCGTCGGCGGCGGCGTGAACCAGCGCCTGGCGCTGTACGACGGCATCCTGATCAAGGAGAACCATATCGCCGCGGCGGGTGGGGTCGGCAAGGCGCTCGACACGGCCTTCGCGCTCGAGATGGGCGTGCCCGTGCAGATCGAGGTGGAGACGCTAGCCCAGCTCGACACGGCGCTCGCGCATGGCGCGAAATCGGTGCTGCTCGACAATTTCAGCTTAGAGATGATGCGCGAGGCGGTGCGCGTGACGGCCGGCCGGGTCGTGCTCGAGGTGTCGGGCGGCGTGAATGCCGAAACCGTACGCGATATTGCCTCGACCGGTGTTGACCGGATCTCGATCGGCGCGCTGACCAAGGACGTGCGCGCCACCGATTTCTCGATGCGGATCGTCGACTGAAATCGAGTGCGAGGGCGTCACACCGGGGCGTTGTTGCATAAATTATGGGCCGGCCTCCGCGAAAACCGGACACTGGGTAACGCTTAAACTTTGAGGTAGTCCTCCGCCTATATTTAAGCCTACAACCAACAACATGGAACCCGTTGAGGTTCTGACCCAGCCGGAGCAGCGCCGACGCCGCTCGATCGAAGAAGAACTGGCGATTGTGCGTGAAACCTTCGAACCCGGAGCTACCGTTTTTGGGGTAGCCCGTCCTCATCAGGTGAATGCGAACCAGGTGTTCGCGTGGCGCAAGCTGTATCAGGACGGCAGCCTGTCGGCGGTAAGTGCCGGTGAGCAGGTAGTACCGGCATCCGACCTGGCCGAAGCCATGAAGCAGATTCGTGAACTGCAGCGACTGCTGGGCAAAAAAACAATGGAAGTGGAAATCCTCCGCGAAGCAGTGGAGTATGGTCGGGCAAAAAAATCGATTGCGCGCTCGCCATTGCTGCCGGGGGACGACCGATGAAGACGGTCTGTGAAGTCCTGGGTGTGTCGCG
>JAYFRX010000069.1:0-9864 GCA_040946945.1 Burkholderia sp.
GAGGTCCTCCCCGATGCGCGCGATGTATTCGACTCTAGCATCTTCGGCTTTCCGCGCGCCTACATCACTGCGAGCGATCGCTTCTGCATACCGACGGTTTTAGTCGCCGCGCAGCGGCCTACCTTGATCGGGACGTGCAAGCTCAAAGGGATCAACCCGCGTGCCTACCTGGAATACGTCCGGACCCACATCGCTGATCACAAGACCTCTCGCATCGACGAATTGCTGCCTTGGAATGTGGCTGACAAACTGAAACCTCTCACCCCGCCCACACTCTCAACCGGGTAGATCTGGATAAATTTGGATGGATTGTGGACACGATCTCCCTTGATCTACACCGACTCCGACAGGCCATCACCATCATGCCCGACGCGCGCGCGAACGGTAAACGGTCGGGCCGAGTCGCTTATGGCGTAACCGATTACCGAACTCGAGCAGTGGCGTGAGCTTGCCCTGGCCGGTATTGAAGCCGGACTGAAGTCACGCCAGACCGATCCGCTGGAAGTCAAGCTCAAGGACGCCGTGCCTCGCGTGGGGGAACTGACCATGGAGGTCGAAATGCTGCGCATGGAACGCGAGCGGCAGGAGTGCCGCCCTTTGATCGTCGGGCAGGCGTCGACATGAGCCGCGCGATCTCCACGATAGGCAAACCCTTCGGATTGCAGCGAGTGTGTGAGGCGCTCTATTTCCCGCGCGCAACGATCTATGCCGAGCGCGCCAGGGCGCTGAGCAACGTCGCCCAGCTTGCTCCCATGCGACGCGGTTCGAAGCCCAAGGCGTCGGGCCGCCAGCGGCTCGAGGCGATCCGTGCTGATCTGGCTCGTACGCCGTTCGTCGGTGAAGGGGCGCGCCAGGTATGGGCGGGCCTGCGCATCCAGGACGACATCCGCGTGTCCCGAAATCGGACCATGAAGGCCAGGCTATCCATGGGCGTCTGTTCAAAAACGCTGCAGACAACAACGCAACGTTGAAAAGTTCGTGCTGCCCCCGTCGCGTTCAAAGATCGATACAAGCGCGAATGGCGTCTCGAAAAACTGGGCTTCAAGACACCCCTCGAAGCCCGTCATGCACCGCTCTTGCCACTTGCCGCCTGATCGAAAAATCGTATCTAAACAACCGGATCCGGTACGCCCGCGGTGGCCACGGGTTCGTTCCCGGCGTGGAGCTTCACGCCTTGAAGTATCCCACTGTGGGATGCACTCAGTGCTTGACGACTTCCGTCGAGACGTCCTTCGGGGCGTCGGCAACCGGTGATGCGGCCTTCGCCTCGTCCTCGGGCAGGGCGCTCGGCGTGCGCTCCAGCGCCAGTTCGAGCACCTTGTCGATCCAGCGGACCGGCAGGATCTCGATGGCGTTCTTCACGTTGTCCGGAATGTCGGCGAGATCTTTCACGTTCTCTTCCGGGATCAGCACGAGCTTGATGCCGCCGCGATGCGCCGCCAGCAGCTTCTCCTTCAGTCCGCCGATCGGCAGCACTTCGCCGCGCAGCGTGATTTCACCCGTCATCGCGACGTCCGCGCGGACCGGGATGCCGGTCAGCACCGACACCAGGGCCGTAGTCATCGCGATACCGGCGGACGGACCGTCCTTCGGCGTCGCCCCTTCCGGCACGTGGATGTGGATGTCCTGCTTCTCGAACGCCTCGTCCTTCACACCCAGGCGGCGCGAACGCGAACGCACCACTGAACGCGCGGCCTCGACCGATTCCTTCATCACGTCGCCGAGCGAGCCGGTGCGGATCACGTTGCCCTTGCCGGGCATCACGGCCGCCTCGATCGTCAGAAGGTCGCCACCGACTTCCGTCCAGGCCAGGCCCGTGACCTGGCCAACCTGGTTTTCCTTGGCGGCCAGGCCGAAGTCGTACTTGCGCACGCCGAGGAAGGTGTCGAGGTTGCCGGCATCGACCTTCACCGAGCTCGCCGCCTTCTTCAGCAGCAGCATCTTCACGACCTTGCGGCAGATCTTCGAGACTTCGCGCTCGAGCGAACGCACGCCCGCTTCACGGGTGTAGTAGCGGATAATGTTGCGGATCGCTTCTTCCGTGACATCGATCTCGCCGTCCTTCAGCCCGTTGTTCTTCTTCTGCTTCGGCAGCAGATAGCGTTGCGCGATGCTGACCTTCTCGTCTTCCGTGTAGCCCGACAGACGGATCACTTCCATCCGGTCCAGCAGCGGTGGCGGGATATTCAGCGAGTTCGAGGTGGCCACGAACATCACGTTCGACAGGTCGAAGTCGACCTCGACGTAGTGATCGGCGAAGGTGTGGTTCTGCTCCGGATCGAGCACCTCGAGCAGGGCCGAGGACGGATCGCCGCGGAAATCCATGCCCATCTTGTCGACTTCGTCGAGCAGGAAGAGCGGATTGCGCACGCCGACCTTGGTCAGGCTCTGCAGGATCTTGCCCGGCATCGAACCGATGTAAGTACGGCGATGGCCGCGGATTTCGGCCTCGTCACGCACACCGCCGAGCGCCATGCGCACGAACTTGCGGTTTGTGGCGTGGACGATCGACTGGCCGAGTGAAGTCTTGCCGACGCCCGGGGGCCCGACCAGGCACAGGATCGGGGCCTTGACCTTGTCGACGCGCTGTTGCACCGCGAGATACTCGAGGATCCGTTCCTTGACCTTCTCGAGGCCGAAGTGATCCTCGTCGAGCACCTGCGCGGCGTTCGACAGGTCGTTGTTGACCTTGCTCTTCTTGCGCCACGGCAGGCCGATCAGCGTGTCGATGTAGTTGCGCACGACGGTGGCCTCGGCCGACATCGGCGACATCAGCTTGAGCTTCTTGAGCTCGGCATCGGCCTTCTTCTTGGCTTCCTTGGGCATGCGCGCGGCATTGATGCGCTTCTCGAGTTCTTCGAGATCGGCACCTTCCTCGCCCTCGCCCAGTTCCTTCTGGATCGCCTTGACCTGCTCGTTCAGGTAGTACTCGCGCTGGCTCTTCTCCATCTGGCGCTTGACGCGGCCGCGGATGCGCTTTTCCACCTGCAGGATGTCGATCTCGGCCTCGAGCTGCGCGAGCAGGTGCTCGAGACGCTCGATGACGGGGAACATTTCCAGGATTTGCTGCTTCTGGTCCAGCTTGAGCGGCAGGTGCGCCGCGATCGTGTCGGCCAGGCGGCCCGCCTCGTCGATGCCCGACAGCGAGGTCAAGATCTCTGGCGGGATTTTCTTGTTCAGCTTCACGTACTGATCGAACTGCGACACGATCGCACGACGCAGTGCCTCGGTTTCGGCGCTATCGGCCTGGTCGGGTTCGAGCGGCAGCACTTCGCACGAGAACTGGGTTTCCTGTTCATCGATCGACAGTGCCTGGGCGCGCTGCAGGCCTTCGACGAGCACCTTCACGGTGCCGTCCGGCAGCTTCAGCATCTGCAGGATGTTGGCGATACAGCCGACCTCGTACATGTCCTTCTCGGTCGGTTCGTCCTTCGCGGCGGTCTTCTGGGCGACCAGCATGATGTGCTTGCCGCCTTCCATCGCCGCCTCGAGGGCCTTGATTGACTTCGGCCGGCCCACGAAGAGCGGGATCACCATATGCGGGAAAACGACGACATCCCGCAGCGGCAGCAGCGGGAGCGTAATGCGTTCCGGCGGGAGAAGTTGGGTGCCTGACATTTTCATTTCCCCATGAGTGGAATCAATTGTTCGGCAGTTAAGGCCGGCGAAACGGTGGTTACCTACAAGACTAAACGAAAAAGCCGTTCACGACGCCATGAACGGCTTTTTTGCCTCTTCAGACAGTCAAGCCGATCAATTCGAACCCGCCACTTTGGGCGTGTCCTCGTAGATCAGCAGGGGCTGGCCGTTGCCATCGATCACGTTGTCGTCGATGATCACCTTGCTGACCTCTTTCAGGGTCGGCAATTCGTACATCACGTCGAGCAGCGCCTGCTCGATGATCGAACGCAGGCCGCGCGCCCCGGTCTTGCGGCGGAGCGCCTTGCGGGCCACCGCCTGCAGCGCGTCGGGGCGCAGTTCCAGTTCCACCCGCTCCATCGCGAACAGCTTCTGGTACTGCTTGACCAGCGCGTTCCTCGGTTCGACCAGGATCTTCATCAGGGCGACCTCGTCGAGCTTGCCGAGCGTGGCGACCACCGGCAGGCGGCCGATCAGTTCGGGAATCAACCCGAATTTGACCAGGTCTTCCGGCTCGACCTCGCGCAGTACTTCGCCCGAATCCCGCTCCTGCTTGCTCTTCACCGAGGCGCCGAAACCGATGCCGGTCTTCTCGGTGCGATCCGTGATGATTTTTTCCAGGCCGTCGAATGCGCCGCCGCAGATGAACAGAATGTTGGTCGTGTCGACCTGGATAAAATCCTGGTTCGGATGCTTGCGGCCGCCCTGCGGCGGCACCGAGGCCATGGTACCCTCGACCAGCTTGAGCAGCGCCTGCTGCACGCCCTCGCCCGACACGTCGCGGGTGATCGAGGGGTTGTCCGACTTGCGGCTGATCTTGTCGATCTCGTCGATGTAGACGATGCCGCGCTGCGCCTTCTCGACCTCGTAATTGCAGTTTTGCAGCAGCTTCTGGATGATGTTCTCGACATCCTCGCCCACGTAGCCGGCTTCGGTCAGCGTGGTCGCGTCGGCGATCACGAAGGGCACGTTCAACAGGCGCGCGAGGGTCTGCGCGAGCAGCGTCTTGCCTGAGCCGGTCGGCCCGATCAGCAGGATGTTGCTCTTTGAGAGCTCGACCTCGTCCTTTTGGTCGAGATGCTTGAGACGCTTGTAGTGATTGTAGACAGCCACCGCGAGGATCTTCTTCGAGCGTTCTTGGCCGATCACGTACTGATCGAGGATTTCGCGGATTTCCTGCGGGCTCGGCAAGTCCGATTTCGACAGACTGGCTTCGACCCCGGATGCGGCGGCTTCGTCGCGGATGATTTCGTTGCAGAGGTCGATGCACTCATCGCAGATGAACACCGACGGGCCAGCGATGAGTTTTTTTACCTCATGCTGGCTTTTCCCGCAGAACGAGCAATACAACAACTTTGCGCTGTTCGAACCTTTTTTGTCCGCCATAGATATGAGCCTCCGGACACACGAGTTACATGATACGCCGTTTGGCCAGCCGCCCATGACATTGACATGGGTATTGGCCGTCCGCGCTAGTCTTGCCGCAGATGCTCGAGGCGCCGCCCGTTTTGGGGGGGCACCCCGTTTGTTTGTGTATTACGGGCGCTTGGCCATCACGTGGTCGATCAGGCCGTAAGCCTTGGCATCGTCGCTGGACATGAAATTATCACGATCCGTGTCGCGCGCGATCCGCTCGACGTCCTGGCCGGTGTTGTCGGCCAGGATTTTGTTCAGGCGCTCGCGCAGGTACAGGATCTCGCGCGCCTGGATCTCGATGTCCGAGGCCTGGCCGCGCACGCCACCCAGCGGCTGATGGATCATCACGCGCGCGTTGGGGAGCGCGTAGCGCTTGCCCTTGGTGCCCGATGACAGCAGGAAGGCGCCCATGCTGGCCGCGAGACCCATGCACAGCGTCGACACGTCCGGCTTGATGAACTGCATCGTGTCGTAAATCGCCAGGCCCGCCGAGACCGAACCGCCCGGGCTGTTGATGTACAGGCTGATGTCCTTGTCCGGGTTTTCACTCTCGAGGAACAGCAGCTGCGCGACCACCAGGTTCGCGGTCTGGTCGTTCACCTCGCCGACCATGAACACGATCCGCTCCTTGAGCAGACGCGAGTAGATATCGTACGAACGCTCGCCGCGGCCGCTGGTCTCGACCACGATCGGCACCAGCCCGAGCGCCTTCGTCTCGAAATCCTGCGGAGCATGTGAAGCCAGCGTATCCAGCAATTCAGCACGATTGAGCATGCAATGAGCCTTGTCCGAAATGAATGTTTAACGGAAGAAAGGACCGCCGGCGCGAAGTTTCGCGTCGCCGGCCGGGGCCTGGCCGGCCCTCGACGCAAAAACGGCGTGCGGGGCCGTCGCTCCGACAGCCGGCACGCCGCTGAAACGACGCTTAAGCCTGCGCGGATGCGCTGGCCAGTGCCTCGAAGCTCACTTCCTTGTCCGTCACCTTCGCCTTGCCGAGCACGAAGTCGACGACGTTGCTTTCAACGACGAACACTTCCATTTCGGCCAGGCGCTGCTGGTCCGAATAATACCAGCGGACCACTTCCTTCGGGTCTTCGTAGCTCTTCGCGAACTCGTCGACTTCGGCGCGGATCTGTTCCGGTTTCGCTTCCAGGCCGTTGGCCTTGACCAGCTCGGCGATCACCAGGCCCAGCTTGACGCGGCGCTCGGCCTTCTCCTTAAACATTTCGACTGGAATCAGGGAGTTCGCCGCGTTCGGCACGCCGCGCTGCGCGAGATTCTGGCGAGCCATCTCGACCAGGCGCTGCTGGTCCTGCTCGATCAGCGCGTTCGGCATGTCCAGCTCCGAGATCTTCAGGACCGCGTCCATCACCTGGTTCTTGACCAGCGACTGGGTGCGGCGCTTGGCTTCGCGCTCGAGGTTTTCCTTGATCGCGTTGCGCATCTTGGCCGTGTCGCCGTCCTCGATGCCGAGCGTCTTGGCGAACTCGCCGTCGATTTCCGGCAGGTGCGGCCACTCGACCTTCTTCATCGTGACCGTGAACTTCGCCGTCTTGCCGGCGACGTCCTTGCCGTGATAGTCGTTGGGGAAAGTCAGGTCGAACTCGCGAGCCCCGCCGACCTTCAGGCCCAGCGCGGCCGTCTCGAATTCCGGCAGCATGCGGCCTTCGCCGAGCGCGAACGGGAAGTCTTCGGCGGTGCCGCCCGGGAAGGCGACGTCGTCGATCTTGCCGACGAAGTCGACCGTCACGCGGTCGCCGTTCTGGGCAGCCGTTTCCGCGCCGCCGTCGCTATGCTCGACGCGGGCGTGGAAATGCACGCGCTGCTTGCGCAGGATGTCCAGGGTGCGATCGATCTCGGCGTCGCCGATGCTGGTGGTCGAGCGCTCGACTTCAGCCGTGGCCAGATCGCCGATCTTCACTTCCGGGTAAACCTCGAAGGTTACGTCGAACGCGTAGGCGTCGGCGGCCGCTTCCGCCTTCGGCGCGAAGCTCGGCTGGCCTGCCACACGCAGGTTCTCGGTGCGGCTGACTTCGAAGAACTCCTGGCCGATCTTGTCACTCAGCACTTCCGCCTCAACCTGGCCCGCGTATTGTTGCGCGACCATCCTGATCGGCACCTTGCCCGGGCGGAAGCCCGGCATGCGCACGTTCTTCGCGAGTTTCTGGAGACGGGCGTCGATCTCTTTCTGCACGACTTCCTTGGACAGGGAAATCGTCACACGGCGTTCAAGCTTGCCGAGGTTTTCAACAACGTTAGCCATGGCTTCAATCGTCCTAAAATTATTCGAGCGAATCGGTTTGCCTTGCCGTGCCCGCCTCGCGGCGCGATAGCCATCGCGCCGCTGCCGTTCCCATTCGTCGGCTGCGCCCCCGCTCTGCGGAGCGCGGCGCCTGCGGCTTGAAAAACACGGCTCGGCTCTGGCCGTGGTCGGAATAACCAATCATTTTAGCAAATTATTTTACCCAAGCTGCCAGATTGCACCCTCGCGCGCAAAGTGCTCGCCGCGCGCCGATTCTGTCCATACTGTCCCGCCTATTCGCCGTGCGCGGCTGCCTGATGGCCGACGGCGGCGAGGGCACGCTCGACGCGATGCTCGCACATGGTGGCACACGCGCCGCATGCTGGCCGTGCCCGCCGCCTGGCTGGCACCGCGCCAGGCGGCGAGACTGGTCGATGCGCATACCGCGATCATCGAGACCGCCGAAGTCGGCGGCATCGCATGGCGGTGCCGGTTCAGACGCGCAGCACCCGCGGCATGGGCGAGGCGATCCGCCAGCTGCTCGACGAGGGCGTGCGCACCTTTTTTGTCGCGCTCGGCGGCAGCAGCACCAACGACGCCGGCCCGGGCCTGCTGGCCGGGCTCGCGCCTGCGCGCGCTCGACGCCGAGCCGCGAGATCCAGCCGACACCCGAGCGGCTCGCGGCGATCGCCAGACTCGACACCTCGGGGCTCGATCCGTGGCTCGCGCAAAACCCCGTGGCTCGCGCAAAACCGCTTCGTCGGCATGTCCGACGTCGACAATCCGCTCACCGGCGAGCACGAAGCCAGCGCGCTCTTTGGCCCGCAGAAGGGCGTACGCCCCGAGCACGTCACCACGCTCGGCCGCCACAGGTACGCGAATTGCTGGGCGCGGTCGCGGCGGCCGGCTTCGGCTTCGCGCTGCACCTGCTGGGCGCGAGCTTCGAACCCGGTGCCGAGGTGGTGGCGCGCCAGATCGGCCTCGATGCCGCGCTGGACGGGGCGCGCACTGGCTGATCACCGGCGAAGGCCGCTCGGACGGCCAGACCCTGCACGGCAAGGTGCCCTTCATCGCCTGCTGCCACGCGGCCGCCGCCGGGGTGCCGGCCAGCCTGCTGCCAGGCGCGTTCGACCCGGCCGTCGCGCTGCCGCAATTGTCAGAACATTGCGACGGCTGCTTTTCACCCGCGCCGGGACCGATTACGCTCGAGGTGTTGATCTGCGACGCCGCCCGGCTGCTCGCCAACCAGGCCGAGCAACTGGCGCGGCTGCGCTCCGGCCGCCGCAGCGCCGCCGCCTCGCGTTGATCTCGGTTGACCGCGCGCGGCGATCCGGGAACAATCGGGCCGCCGCCCATAATTCAGGAACCGCCATGAAAGGCAGCCAAGCGGGACTCGACCAGTTTCTGACGCAGCGCCTGCACACGATCAACAAGCTCACCGATCGCGCGATCGGTGAGCTGTATCGCGACAAGCTCGGCATCACCCTGCCGGAGGCGCGCGTGATCAGCTCGGTCGGTGCCTTCGGGCCGTTTTCGATCATGGAGCTGGCGCGTCACACGCATCTCGACAAGAGCCAGGCCAGCCGCGCCGCCGAGGCGCTGATCCTGCAGGGCCTGCTGTCGCGCGCGACCAGCGACGAGGATGGCCGGGTGGTGGTGATCGCGCTCACGCGCGAGGGTGCTGCGCTGAACCGCCGGATCATGACGCTCGCACGGCGCTGGAACGCCGAGCTGGCCGAGCGGCTGACCGAGCGCGAGCGCGGTGCGCTGGAACGGGCGCTCGACAAGCTGATCACCCATACGCGCGAACGGATCGAGTAGTACGCGATCCGCGGCGGCACTCAGCCGCCGGATTCCAGCCCGGCACCCTCCAGCCGCCTCCCCGCCCGATGGCCAGCCGCTTTTCCGCCCGGCTTTCGGTACTGCCTGCCTGTCGCGCGGCACCTCAGTCACGTGAGCGCCGGGCAGCTATGCGGCACTTTCCGCCGACACGCGCGGTCGAGCGGTGCGGACAGCAAGCCCTTCCCGCTCCACCTCCCCTCACAGCCCGCTGTTGCGCGCGCTGATGCAGCAACCCAAGCACCGCGTCGCAGAACGGCGTCGGCACGCCGAGCGCGCGAGACCCGGCGTAAGCGATCCGTTCACCCTTGGGCCGCGACGGCCGATCGGCTAACGATCAGGTCTTCGGTTTGCGAGCGGGCTTGCCAAGATTCCAAGGTAGCAGCGCTTCGTAGTCGTCGACCGTTTGCGCGAGCGGTAGCGTTTTGAACAGGTCGATGAGGTACTGCCAGACGTCGATGTGGTTCG
Organism: Burkholderia sp.; assembly: GCA_040946945.1. Taxonomy (GTDB): domain Bacteria; phylum Pseudomonadota; class Gammaproteobacteria; order Burkholderiales; family Burkholderiaceae; genus Burkholderia. The sequence continues at coordinate 9,605 of JAYFRX010000069.1, forward strand.
CCTTTCAGGTCTCGATCAGCGAGTACAGATTTTCGAGACGCCATTCGCGATGGTATCGGTCCTTAAACGCGACGGCGGCGGCACGAACTTCTTCAACGTTGTTGAACAGCCGTCCGTGGATGGCTTGCTCCTTCATGGTCCGATTGAAACGCTCGGCGACGCCGTGGGTCTGCGGCTCAGCGACGAAGGCGTAGCTCGGCGTAATCCCCCAGAACTTGAGCTGGGCGCGGAAATCGTCCGACCTGTACTGCGAGCCGTGA
>JAYFRX010000070.1:0-9831 GCA_040946945.1 Burkholderia sp.
ATTGCAGCGCGCGCCAATTGCTTGGCTGGCACCTGTCACAGACCGGCAAGGCCAGTACAGCGTCGGCCGCACTGGAGCAGGCGCTGATCACGCGCTACGGCACGCTGGGCCGAATGCCGGAGCCTTTCTTGCTGCGTTCCGACAACGGCCTGGTATTCACCAGCCGCGACTACACGCGTCTGGTGCGCAGCTACCGCTTGAAGCAGGAGTTCATCACTCCGCACTGCCCACAGCAGAACGGGATGGTGGAACGGGTGATCCGGACGCTGAAGGAGCAATGCGTGCACCGGCATCGTTTCGAAAGCCAGACCCACGCCCTGCGGGTGATCGCTGACTGGATCGCCTTCTACAACCAACAACGCCCTCATCAGGCGCTGAAGATGATGACCCCGGATACCGCCTACGCCGCTACATTAACCCCATCACCTGAGCAGGAATCGGTGCGTCATTACAGCCCGACGACCACTGCCCGTGACATGCCGCTCATGACTGGCAGCCTTTTGCGTCACGCCGTCGAAACACCACAGGCCATCGGAAACGACGCACGCGGTGGGCATCAGGCTGCTGGCCGCCTAAACCTCAAGGGCCGCTTTGGTAAAGCCCGGCACGGGCGAGAGCCGCATGAACAGAGGGCGGCCATCGTCAGAGGTCTGCACGGCCGCTACAAACGGCGTCTTGCCGGGCGCGCCACTCCCACAGCCTTACCGCCGGAGCGTTCCCCGCCCAGATACGCGTCGTCGACCTCGACCCGTTCGTCGAGCCGGCGTCGCTCTTCGCGCAGCCACATGGTCTCCAGCAACTTGTGCTTGATGAGCCAGACCGTCTTGTAGCTCACGCCCAGCTGGCGTTTGAGCTCCAGTCCGCTGATGGCGTTCTTGCTCTGCGTCACCAGGTAGATCGCCAGAAACCAGGTCGTCAGCGGCAATTTCGTCTTCTCGAATATCGTTCCGACGATCGACGAGCATTGGTACCGGCAGGCCTGGCTCAGGCATTCCCACAGTCGCCGGCCGTTGTAGGCGCTGGCGTAGCGCGTGCCCTTGCATCGAGAGCACACCCAGCCATCGGGCCAGCGAGACTCGACCAGCGCGGCCTCGCATTGCGCTTCGTTGCCCTACTGCTCCTGAAATTCTTTCATCGACAGACCGGCCTGAAACTGGATTCTGTTCATGGGCATGGCGCACGCTCCGTAAGCACCTGGCGAACGATACTTCGTTTCATGCCTGCTTCGGAGTCAAGTAACTAATCAGGAAACCTTATCCGCCTCGTGTGTTGAGAGTTTCGGAGTCAAGTAACCAATCAAGACTGGTTTTATCGAAGGATCTGAAGGCGCAGGGTCCGACGCAGATGGCCTGGAGCCGCTGGCTGGATCGTCACTACAGTAAGCCGTGGATTGTGCATTCTGCAAAACCTTCGGACAGTCAGTCACGTGCGCAACGTCAACTACCTGGGCCGGTAGGTAAAACGTCTAGTGTACGGCGGTCGAGAGGGATTTGAGAAGGCAGTGGCAGTAGCGGTGGCGTGAGCATGTTGCTTTCCCCGGTAACGCCTAGCAACCGGAGGCCTACCACCATGGCGAAACGTACGCAGGAAGCGCAGAGCAGTCAAGCAGCAGAAACGGCAATCAAGGGGCCGTGCGGTCTGGATGAGTTGATCCGGCAAGGCGCACGGCAGGTTATTCATCAGGCCATCGAGGCGGAATTGGCGGCGTCGCTCGAACAGTATTCGAACGTGAAGGCGCTGGACGGCCGGCGCGCGATCGTGCGCAATGGTTATCTGCCTGAGCGCGAAATCGTCACGGCCATCAGTCCGGTGCCGGTCCAGGTGCCAAAGGTGCGCGACCGTTCAGGCTCGGGGGCGAAGTTCAATCCGAACATGGTACGCCGTATGTGCGCAAGTCGCCGCGGGCGTCGGCAGCGCTGCCGTGGCTCTACCTGCGAGGCGTCTCGACGGGCGACATGAGCGAAGCATTCAGCGTACTGCTCGGCGAACAGGCCAAAGCTCTCGCCGAACGTCGTGGCGCGGCTGAAGGCGCAGTGGGTGCAAGAATCTGAGCAGTGGAACAAGCGTGATCTGTCGGCTTCACGCTGGGTCTGCTGGTGGGCTGACGGCATTCATACCGGCGCGCGCAGTGAGGATTCCGACGGTCAGTGCCTGCTTGTCAGGCATTGGCGTGAAACCGGATGGAACGAAGGAGCGCGTGGCGATTGCCGACGGGTACCGCGAGGCGAAGGATTCGTGGCTGGAACTGTTGCTGGACCTGAAGGCCCGCGGGCTGCAAGCGGGGCCATTGCTGGCCAGCGGCGAGGGCGCGATGGGGCGGTGGGCCGCCCTCGAGGAAGTTTTTCCGCAAACACGGCATCGGCGTTGCTGGTTTCACAAGATCGGAAATGTACTGAACGCCTTGCCCAAATCGCAGCGTGCTCAGGCGAAGGCAGCGCGCTCAGCAATCTGGCACGCCGCAAGGCGTGCCGAGGCCCTTGTCGCTTTCGATCAGTTGGTCGTGTACCGGATCCGGTTGTTTAGACACGATTTTGCGATCAGGCGGCAATTGGCAAGAGCTTTGCCTGACGGGCTTCGAAGGGTGTCTTGAAGCCCGGTTTTTCGAGACGCCATTCGCGATTGTATTGGTCCTTGAACGAGACGGCGGCAGCACGAACTTCTTCAACGTTGTTGAACAGCCGTCCGTGGATGGCTTGCTCCTTGTCCGATTGAAACGCTCGGCGACGCCGTGGGTCTGCGGCTCAGCGACGAAGGCCTAGCTCGGCGTAATCCCCAAGAACTTGAGCTGGGCGCGGAAATCGTCCGACCTGTACTGCGAGCCGTGATCCATTCGCAGGGACAGTCCGCGGCCGGCATCAGCGTCGACCGATCCGAACTGCTCGCGCACCCCTTGGCTGATTGGCTCGAGTGCGGCAAAGTGGTCGCTCACTTTAGTGACGTGGATGCCAACACACGCCGCATCGCAATGATCAACCGCAGCGAAGATCCAGACCAGGCTCTCATCGACGGTTTGAACCTTGGCGCCATCGGTGCCCCTACACCTCGTTAGGCCGATCAGTCGTGAATTAGCGGCGAGACACGGGCTCGGGACAGGCGGATGTCGCCCTGAATGCGCAAGCGTGCCCAGACCTTGCTCGCTCCTTCGCCGACGAACGGCGTGCGAGTCAGATCGGCGCGAACAGCTGCGAGCCGCTCGTGATCTGGCACCTTGGGCTTCGGGCCACGTCGGACAGCGGCAAGTGGGGTAACCTTGTTGAGCGCCCTGGCGCGCTCGGCATAGATCGTGGAGCGCGGAAAGCCGAGCACCTGGCATACCCGTTGCAATCCGAAGGGTTTGCCCGTCGCGGAGATCGTGTGGCTCATGTCGACGAGTTCCGGACGATCAAAGGGCGGCGTTCCTGCCGCTCGCGCTCCATGCGCAGCATTTCGACCTCCATGGTCAGTTCGCCGACGCGCTGCACGGCTTCCTTGAGCTTGACTTCCAACGGATCAGTCTGGCGCAATTTCAGACCGGCTTCGATGCCTGCCAGGGCGAGTTCGCGCCAGTGTTCGAGCTCGGCGAGCGTGACGCCAACTTCGCGAGACACCGCGTCAATCGATTCGCCACGCAGCAAGCGCAGGACGCGACAGCGCGTTTGCGCCCGACAGACCAGCGCTTGAATTCGGCGGCGCAGGCGGTGTCTACGGCCGCGCTACGCGCGCCCTCTCCGTCGCCGCCAGCGCAACTTCCTGCACGTCTACCTTCTTCAACATCTCAGACTCCAGTTTGGATGCGTTTTACCCCAAATCTGTGTCTAGAAAAACCGGAGCCGCCGCAATAGGCCTTGAATGGGTCGAGCTTCTTCGGACGGCACGAACGTGGCGAACGCTTCTGCTCAGCACAACTCCGCAAATATTTGCGCACGGTGTTCCTCGACAGTCCCAGTTCCCCTGAGATCTCTCGGATTCCCAATCCTTGGCGGGCCAACACACGTATTTCCACGATTACCTCCCTTGTAAGCACCGGCCCTCCCAAAAAGGCACATCCTACCTGGGTAAGTCAAATCTAATGTGCTGCTGGGTCATTTTCAACGTGCTGCTGACACCGCTTTATCAGGAGCCAAAATTCGTTGCGCTCATACAGTAGCCGCTTGATGCGATCGGCTCTTCGGTTCCGGAACCGGTACCCCGCCCGACCCAACGGGTCGAGCTTCATCGACTGCGCTACCAGCGCTGACAGGCCGTTGATGCTCTTGGGAAAGTCAACGGCGTCGCGATGCAGGTACACCTTCAGATCTTCGTCGAAGCGGAACATGCCATCCTCCCCAACCCGTCCATCATCGCGACCAGCAGCTCGACGCTCACCCCGTTGGGCAGATACGCCCCCCCCCCCCGCCTGGCGTCGTGGTCGCCGCCGGGGCCGGCGCGACCGACCGCCGTGCCCACTTTGACTTCCACGAACGGCGAGACCGGGTCTGGGCTCGGCTCCGCACGCTTGCGCGCCTCCTCGTCTCGCATTGGCCGGCGCGCCTGATACAAAGCCTGAACGGTAAGCCCGCGCTCCCTCTCGCGTACGACGACAACCTTACGCCTGCAAAACGTGGCATCGGGTTTATCTCTCGCGCAAGACGCGCTATTACAAGGCAGCGGCCGCGAGGCTGCCTTCGTAAGTACCGCAATGACTGGCTCGAACGCGGGCCGGGCCGGGGCGCGGCCCGGCCCCCCCTCAGCGCTGGCCGACCAGCATGCCGCGTAGGTCGGCGAAGACCTGCTCCGGGCTCAGCTCGCGCAGGCAGTTCAGGTGGCCGCGCGGGCATTCGCGCTGGAAGCAGGGGCTGCATTCGATCTGCAACCATTCTACCTTTGCCAGATCCGAGAGCGGCGGAGTGTGGCGCGGATCGGTCGAGCCATAAAGCGCGACCAACGGGCGTCGCAGCGCGGCGGCCACGTGCATCAGGCCCGAATCGTTGGTGACCACCGCGTTGGCGTGCGAGATTAGCGCGCAGGCCTCAGACAGCGAGGTCTGCCCGCAAAGGTTGCGCACGCCGGGGGCCAGATCGGCGATCGCCTGAGCGGCCGGCGCATCCTTGGGCGAGCCGAGCGCGATCATCTGCGTATAAGGGAAGGATTGGCCGACGATCCGCGCCAGCGCCACGAAATGCTCGGGCGGCCAGCGCTTGGCCGGGCCGTACTCGGCGCCGGGGCAGAACACGATCAGTGGCTTGCGCGTGTCCAGGTGGAAGCGCGTCGAGACGCGCGCGGTCTCGTTAAGATCGGCTGCCAGGCGCGGCATCGGCAGCGACTTGAGCGCCTCGTCGAGCTTCGCGCCTGGCGCGTAGGCGAGCGCAGCGTAGAACGGCACCATCGGCGGGCGCGAATCACGCGCCTTAGGCGGGTTCGCGTGACGCACGTTGAGCAGCGCGTAGCGCGACTCACCGGTATAGCCGATGCGCAGCGGGATGCCAACCAGCCAGGGGATCAGCGCCGATTTCAGCGAATTCGGCAGCACGTAGACGGCGTCGTAGTCGACCTCGCGCAGATCGCTGGCCAATTGCCAGCGGCGCAGCATCTGCAGTTTGCCGTGGGCGAGATCGCTGGCGTGCACCTCGTGGATCTCGGGCATGCGCTCGAGCACGGGCGCGACCCAACTCGGCGCGACCGCGTCGATCACGATCCGGGGATGCAGTTTCTTCAGCAGCGCGAAAAGCGGCTGCGCCATCAATGCGTCACCGATCCAGTTCGGTGCGATTATCAACGCGCGACGCATCAGGTTTGTACCGGATCGGGGTTGTTTAGACACGATTTTGCGATCAGGCAGCAAGTGGCAAGAGCGCTGCCTGACGGGCTTCGAGGGGGTGTCTTGAAGCCCAGTTTTCGAGACGCCATTCGCCATTGTATCGGTCCTTGAACGCGACGGCGGCAGCACGAACTTCTTCAACGTTGTTGAACAGCCGTCCGTGGATGGCTTGCTCCTTCATGGTCCGATTGAAACCCTCGGCGACGCCGTTGGTCTGCGGCTCAGCGACGAAGGCCTAGCTCGGCGTAATCCCCCCAGAACTTGAGCTGAGCGCGGAAATCGTCCGACCTGTACTGCGAGCAATGATCAACCGCAGCGAAGATCCAGACCAGGCCCTCATCGAGGGTTTGAACCTTGGCGCCATCGGTTCCCCACATCTTGTTAGGCCGATCAGTCGTCATTCGACCATCGTGAGCATTGGGCGGGTTTCTGCGGTTGCCGATGGGGCGAAAGCAGGCCGTGTTCGCGGATCAGCGGCGAAACACGGGCTCGGGACACGTGGATGTCGTCCTGAATGCGCAAGCGTGCCCAGACCTTGCACGCCCCTTCGCCGACGAACGGCGTGCGAGTCAGATCGGCGCGAACAGCTGCGAGCCGCTTGTGATCGGGCACCTTGAGCTTTGGGCCACGTCGGACAGGGGCAAGTGGAGTGACCTTGTTGAGCGCCCTGGCGCGCTCGGCATAGATCGTGGAGCGCGGAAAGTCGAGCACCTGGCATACCCCCGTTGCAATCCGAAGGGTTTGCCTGTCGCGGAGATCGTGTGGCTCATGTCGACGAGCTCCGGACCATCAAAGGGCGGCGCTCCTGCCGCTCGCGCTCCATGCGCAGCATTTCGACCTCCATGGTCAGTTCGCCGACGCGATGCACGGCTTCCTTGAGCTTGACTTCCAACGGATCGGTCTGGCGCGACTTCAGACCGGCTTCGATGCCTGCCAGGGCGAGTTCGCGCCATTGTTCGAGCCCGGCGATCGTGACGCCAACTTCGCGAGACACCGCGTCAATCGATTCGCCGCACAGCAAGCGCAGCACGACAGCGCGTTTGCGCCCGACGGACCAGCGCTTGAATTTTGGCGGCGCTGGCGGCGTCTACGGCCGCGCTACGCGGCGCGCCCTCCGTCGCCGCCAGCGCGGCTTCCTGAACGTCTACCTTCTTCAATATCTCAGACTCCAGTTTAGATGCGTTTTACCCCAAATCTGTGTCTAGAAAAACCGGAGCCGACGCAATCGGAAATGTACTGAACGCCTTGCCAAAATCGCAGCACGCTCGGGCGAAGGCAGCGCGCTCAGCAATTTGGCACGCCGCAACGGGTGCCGAGGCCCTTGTCGCTTTCGATCGGTTGGTCGCGACGTATTCGGCCAAATATCTGAAAGCTGTCGAGAAGCTCACGAAAGACCGTGACGAACTGCTGGCGCTCTACGACTTTCCTGCAGAACACTGGCAGCGCGTCAGAACAACCAACCCGATCGAGTCGATCGTTCGCAACGGTGCGTCGTCGCACTACGCGCACTCGCAACTGCCTGCCGCGCGGAACGTTCCTCGGCATGGCGTTCAATCTCATCGAGTCCGCCGAGAAATCGTGGCGCCGCATCCGCGGCATCGACAAGATCGAACAGCTTCTGAAGGGCATTCCTTGCAAGAACGGAACCTCGGTGATCGATAGCACACCGGCTCAGCAACCGCTGGCCGCCTGATCATGCCGCCGATCGCTCGCACACCAGATTTGACAATAGCTCTTTTCGAAAGGAGTTCTGCTCTCGACGAATGCGATTACCTGATCGCCGCGTGCCATCAACACCTCCGGGAGCTATCGCTGACCGCTGCCGATTTGCGGTTCATCATGACAATCATCATGATGACTCATTCCATGCATCCTGGAGAGCTTTTAGCGCAGCCTCGTGGAAGCGCCGCTTGACCTCTTGGTCTGGGAGACTATTTATGGATCGCTCCAGCGCAGCGATCAAGGTCTTTATCGAAAGCGTTTCCTGCTGTTCGATAATCGCGAGAACAACTCTGCCAATCGTATCTGGAATTTGGCGATCCGCGAGCTGAGCGACAAATTTGAGCTGGGCCGAAGCCAACTGGGCGATTTCCTTGGGCATACTACAATCCCCGCACATGATCGAAATAATTTCCGTCTCGAATTCTATCCTATGCAATCAGGTTGTCTGCTATGCAATCGATTTGCGAGGCGAATATGACAGCGCGCTTCACACCAGCTGGCGACGTGGGAGCCGGTGTTTCGCGCTGGCCGACTTTCGAGCCCGGTGTAATTGGGGGCGTGACGTCGACATCCGCCGCGACTTTTTTTACAGGTCGCAATTACATTTCCACGGGTGTAAGCGCTCCGACGTTAAAATATCTCACTTCGGAGGGCCGCGTCCCATTCGTAGTTGAAGGTTGGGGCGGCAGGATTTCGTAGGCTAGGCGGACTTCAAGTCATGGTCGACGCGTTTATCGGTCGGACGATGCAAGGCAACGGCGAGCATCCAGAGGTCGTCGGCGCCGTCGAGCTTACGGAATCGCTTCTCAGTTTCCAGGAAGCCAGTGGCCGCCCATCGCATCGCCATGTCGACATCGCGATAGCGGTCGACCCGGCCGCTGATGCGGCGCGCCGCGCCGTTCGGATTCTCGCTCAGGTTCGTCGTCGCCAGGCTGCGGATCAGCCGCGGCGTCAGGTCCAGGCGGTTGACCGTGAACGTTTCCCCAAGCCCCTCAAGCAGCGAGGCCGCCGCGTCCGGATGGTCGGTCTTCAACCATGCCGCCTGGGCCTTCAGTCGAACGAGGCCGTCGTCGGCCGGCAGCTTGTACGCGGCACGCATGACCGAGGCGACCTGCTGTCGGGTCTGCTTCGGCAGCCGTTCGGTCACGTTGCGAAGCTTGTGGGTCTCAGGCACCGCTGGACGTGGGCCCGTTCGCCGAACACTGCCTCGATCGCCGAGCGCAGCGCCTTGGACCCATCAATCACGAACAGACAGTCCCGGTCGGTCGCCAGCCCCCATTCGATCAGGCTATTCAGCAGATCCTTAACGACTTCGGCGTTCTCGCTCGAACCGCTCACCAGCCCCATCAAATGCTTCTGTGCGTCGCTCTCGACGCCAATCGCGGTGAGAATGTGGCACCCATCGACGATGATACCGTCCAGGTAGATGGCTAGGATCTCGTGATCCTAGAAGCGACGCTTCATCAGCCCGTCAAGCTTCTGCTTGCTCGCCTTCACGAACTCGCGCGAGACGCTGCTCTTCGAGATGCCGACGGTGTGGGCCATTTCAGGCAACACCTCGTCATACTTTCGGGGCGACACGCTGCTGACCATGATGTCGTACATGCGCTGCGTGAGCCGTTCGTCGTCGCGCAGCTGCGTGTAGGCGGGCATCGGCACTTCCTTGCCGCGCTTGTCCCGCAGCCGGGGCCGCTGAACCCGCAGCTTGCGTTCGTCCATCACGATTCGGCCGGGCTGCGAGCCATGCCAGCACACGTCGCCGGCGGCACGCCCCGCGTGCTTGTCGCCGGCCACCTCGCGAGCAGACACCATCAGCAATTGTTCGACGAGCGCGCGACCAGCGTCGTACATCAGCGCGTCAACACTGATGCGCGTGTTCTGGATCAGATCGCGCATCGGAAGCCACAACTGTTCGTGCCCGGCAAAGCTGGCGCGCAGGGCCTCGTGCTCCTGTTTGCCGACGACCGTCAGCGGCAACTTGGCACGACGCCCTGGTTTCTTGGTAGGCTTCATCTCGGCGGTTCTCCTGTTCTGGAGCTTGGTCTTGGAAATCCGATTCTCTCGGATTCCTGCGGGAACCGCCGCCTTCAACCTTCAACTATTTTCCTGATTAGTCACTTTACTCCGAGACGATCAACACACGGCGAGGATGAGGTTTTGTCGTAACGGCGGCCCGAAGCAGGCGCGGCACCATCGCGGGCAAATCGAAACGGCGGTTGAAACGGTAGGCGAATTCAGCGAGATAGCGATGGGCATATTTGGCGTGATCGATAGCGTGGTACGTGCCCTTGAGGGCCGTTTTCAGGTTGCCGAGCATCGTGTTGACCCAGCCG
>JAYFRX010000071.1:0-9824 GCA_040946945.1 Burkholderia sp.
CCGATGCGCGCGATGTATTCGACTCTAGCATCTTCGGCTTTCCGCGCGCCTACATCACTGCGAGCGATCGCTTCTGCATACCGACGGTTTTAGTCGCCGCGCAGCGGCTTACCTTGAGGGGCTTGAGTAAACGTTCACGGTCAACCGCCTGGACCTGAGCCGCGGCTGATCCGCAGCCTGGCGACGACGAACCTGATCGAGAATCCGAACGGCGCGGTGCGCCGCGTCAGCGGCCGGGTCAACCGCTATCGCGATGTCGACATGGCGATGCGATGGGCGGCCACTGGCTTCCTGGAAGCTGAGAAGCCATTCCGTAAGCTTGGCGGTGCCGACGAGCTCTGGATGCTCGCCGTTGCCTTGCATCGTCCGACCGATAAACGCGTTGACCATGACTTGAAGTCCACCTAACCTACGAGACCCTGCCGCCCCAACCTTCAACTACGAATGGGACACCGCCTGGGCATGGCGCACGCTCCGTAAGCATCTGGCGAACGATACCCGATTTTATGCCTGCTTCGGAGTCAAGTAACTAATCAGGAATCCGTAAGAGCGGGTTTATCGATCGCTTACGAACTAACTGATCGCGCGGGTGGTGGTGGCGGCGTTCATCTGCGTTTCCTGGAGAAGGGCGGGTGGTTTGCATCGCAGCCGATGCCGTGAGACGCAGTGTGAGGGGCAGCATGGCGGCGACCCGCCGCGCCGCCGCGCCAGGTTCACGAAAAACGACAGGGCCGGAAATTCCGGCTCTGTCGTGTCATGCGTGGCACCTTTCACGGCACCTGTCCAGGCATCAAGTCCTGGACCGTTTCGGTGCCGTCTACGTCGGCTCCATTCTCGCCGGCCGGCCGCTGCCGCACGCTGCCTGCCACCACGTCGAAGCGGAACAGCCGGCATTCGAGCGCGCCGTTGAACAGCGGCGTCTTGGCCGATTCGCGCAGGCGCAGCTGGCCCGGCAGCGAACGGTCCGAGCTCAGTAGGAAGGCCTGCCAGCTCGTGAAGCGCTGCTTGAGCGCGGTGCCCAGCGCGGCGAAGAACTCGCTGTCGGGCACATCGGTGTGGGTGCGGCGGAAGGCATCGTCGGCACCGCGGTTGCGGCCCGTCTCGCGCACCTTGCCTCGCGCACTGCGCCCACGCACCTCGATCCGCTCGCCATAGGGCGGATTGGCGATGATCAAGCCCGGCGCGTCGCAGGGCGGCGCCATGAAGCGCGCGTCCACCTGCTTGAGCGAGACGCCCGGCGTGCCGGCACATTCGAGGTTGGCGCGCGCCTTCTCGAGCATGTCGCCCGAGATGTCGCTGCCGTACACGGGCAGCGCGTCGCGGCGGCCACGCGCGGCGCGCTTGGCGTTCATCGCGCCGACTTTGAGGGTCTGCCAGGTGGTGATGTCGTGCTGCTTGAGCTGCTCGAAGCCGAAGCGGCGCTCCACGCCGGGGGCGACGTCGAGCGCGATCTGGGCGGCCTCGGCCAAGAAGGTGCCACTGCCGCACATCGGGTCGTAGAGCGGCAGCTCGGGGGTCCAGTCGACCAGGCGCAGGATCCCGGCGGCGAGGTTCTCGCGCAGCGGCGCGGCACCCTTGTCGAGACGCCAGCCGCGCTTGAACAGCGGCTCGCCCGAGGTGTCGAGGTAGAGCGTGCAGTGGTTGGCGGTCAGGAAAGCGAACACGCGCACGTCGGGCATTGCGGTATCGATGCTCGGGCGCGAGCCGGTCTTCTCGCGCAGCCGGTCGCAGATCGCGTCCTTGACACGCAGCGTGGCGAATTCGAGGCTCTTGAGCGGTGACTTGATGGCGGTGATGTCGACCCGCAGCGTCTGGGTCGAGGCGAACCAGCGTTCCCAGCCCTGTTCGAGCGCGAGCGCATAGACGTCCTGCTCGTTGCGGTAGGCGCGCTCGGCGATCTTCAGCAGCACCCGGCTGGCGATCCGCGAATGCAGGTTGGCGGCCATGCTGGCGGTCCAGCCGCCGCAGAAATGGACGCCGCCCGGCACCTGGGCGCTGACATCGATCGGCGTGCCGCCGGTGCGGCGCGCGCCGATCTCGGCCAGCTCGGCCGCGAGCGCGGCTTCGAGTCCGCGCGGGCAGGGAGCGAAGAAATCGAAATCAGAGGAGGGCATAGGGCGGGACAGCGCGTGCAAAAGCCAACATTATACGCGGCTCGGCAGCCCGCCACGGGGCGGGATCGCCCGGTGCCGGCAGGCGCGCGCCACGCGGCCAGACCAGGCTTATCGGATCAGCACGCACCGCGCGCCAGATCGCGCCGATCAGCACGCGCGCCTTGGTCGGCCCGCAGCGCGCGCGAGCGCACCGCCATGGTTGAAGGCCAGCGCGAAGCTGACGGCCACGTTGACCGCCATCGACAGCACGCCGGCCCGCTTGCCCACCACCAGTTCGTCCGAGGCCCGCGTGGGCTTACCGAGCACGCCCAGCGCCACGCCGATAGAGCCGGCCGAGAGCGTCCACGTGGCGCACCTCGAAACCGAACGCGAATGCGCTGACGATGGCCGGCACCAGCCCGAGCATCATGCCCAGCCCGGCGTTGCTGCCTCCCCCGCCACGTTGCTCTTGCAGAACCTCGCCAGGCGCCGGTGATAGGCAATCGCGTCGCCCACTCGGTCCAGCACGAACCAGTTGTCGGCCGAGATCACGTCGGCGTGCAGCAGGACTTGGGGGCCGAGCTGCACGGCCAGGCACACCGGCAGCACCACCAGCACGTTGCCGGCGATGGCGGCCGCCTGGGTGCGGATCAGCGTCACCACTGAGGCCACGAAGTGCCTCACGCCTTCCTCGTGGCTGATGTCGTCGAGTTCGTGTGCCAGCGTCGGCGCGGTCATCGCCGGCTGCTTGGTGGCCAGAGTGAAGTGCAGGAAATGCATCAGCGTGAAGCTGGCCGCGTAGTTGATGCCGGCCAGGAAGCCCTCGATCATCGACAGCAGCTGCGTGCCGGTGATCCCGAACTTCACGCAGACGGTGGCGACTGTCACCAGCCCGCCGCCGGCGGCCATCCGCATCATCTTCAGGTCGTCGGCGCGGCCGCGCATGATGTAGTGCTCGCCGGTGTCGGCATTGGTCTCCACCAGCTTGCGCGCGAACAGCGAGAAGTTGCTGCGCACCAGGTGCGCGACGCTCTAGCTGTTCTGGTTCGTGTCCACCAGCTCGGCGGGTCAGGCGCGCCAGGCCGCGCGGCTCGTCGCACGCCATCCGGGCGTTGAGTAGCGACTCGGCATGGTGGATCCGCATGCGCTCGACCTGGAACACGATGTCAACCGACACGCCGTTGCGGTACAGGTGTGCCGAGACCTCGTCAAGCGATTGCCGGCATTCGTCGAGTAGCACGCGCAGGTAGTTGACCTCGTGCAGCAGCTTGCTGGCCTCGCCGCTCGAGCCGCTGTCCTCGAGCGCGGCCTGCGCGCTCGCCACCGCCAGCATGGCGGGCGTCAGGCGGTAGAAGGGCTGGGCCTCGGCGGGCTTGCGCGCCTCGTCGCCCGACAGCTGGCGGCGCACCGTCTGCGACAGGCCGGTCGAACTGATCTGCAGGGTCAGGTTGTGCAGGGCGTGGCCAGCAGGTCGCGCGAGAAGGAGCCCGGTTCATGGTGCCCGGTCTCGGTGATCTCGTACGCGAACAGTTGCTGCAGCAGGCGCGCGAGCCGGTCCTCGGGCAGCGCGTCGATCCAGGCCGCGTCGGACGGTGCCGGGAACATCAGCGTAAACAGCGCGGCCAGCTCGCGCCGGTTCGGTGCGGGCGGGATCGCAAGGCGTCGATGCGCTCGAACAGCGCGCCGAAGAAACCGGAATGCACCGGCATGAAGGCGTTGCAGAGCAGGGAGATGCCCCGTCTCTCTCGCGCAGCAGCGTGCGCAGCATGCGCGCCACCTGAGCCTTCCAGGCCGGGTGGCGGTCCAGCACATGCAGCACGTAGCGCAGCCGCGCATGGGCCGCGAAGCTGCGCGGCGACTCGGAGGGAGCGTCTTCGGCCCCCCCCGTCTCGTTCGGCGGCCGCACGCTGCCCTCGCGGCCCAGCCAGTGCGCGAGAGCTCGATCAGCCACTCGCTGCGCTCGGCATAGGGCGCGTCGTCGTCGGCCGTGGCCAGCAGCGCGTCGAGCTAGTGGCTGTCGCTGCGCGAGGCGCGCCATTTCTTCAGGAGGGTGGTCAGAGAACGGAACATGGCAACGCACGGTCGGGTGCTGCGGATGGCGGCGCAGGTCGTCGGACAGCGCAAGCTGTGCGGGCCCGCCGGGTGGGCGGTCGCGCCGGCGGCGCACGGTCGCGCCGAGCTTGCCGGGAAGCGCCTAGTGTCCCGTTCTATTGTTAACTAATCTATGTGCACGTAGCATGCCGGTATCCATGGATACGGGAGATACCAGCATGCCCATGGGACGACCGAAGGCCGAACTGGCGCTGCGCGAGGACGAGCGCTCGCAACTGACTTCGATGCCTGTTCGCGTTTGATGTCGGCGGCGCTCGTGACGCGTGCGCGGATTGTACTGGCAGCGGCAACTGGGGAGCCCAACAGCGCCATCGCCGAGCGTCTGCAACTCACGCGTGCTATGGCGGGCCAGTGGCGTATCCGGTTCCTGGAGCATCGCATCAACGGGCTGTATGACGAAGTACCTCCGGGCAAGCCGCGCACGATTGGCGATGAGCGGCTGGCTCAACTGATTCACAAGACCCTACACACCAAGCCGGCGGACGGCTCCACGCGCTGCAGCGTACGCAGGATCGCCGCCGAAACGGCTATCTCGCCGACGAGCGTGCCCGTTACTTCAAGCTGCTCGGCCTGCAACCGCATCGCAGCGCAAGCTTCGCACTCTCGACCGATCAATTCTTCATCGAGAAACTGCGCGACGTGGTCGGCCTGTACCTGAGCCCGCCCGAGCATGCCTGGGTCTTGTGCGTGGACGAAAAGAGCCAGTGTCAGGCGCTCGAACGCACCCAACCCATGATGCCGATGGGCTTCGGCTACGTCGAAGGCGTCACGCACGATGATGTTCGTCACGGCGCAACCACGCTGTTCGCTGCACTGAACGTGCTCAACGGCGCCGTGCTCGCCTACCTGCAAGCCGCGCCACCAGCATCAGGAGTTCCTGCCGTTTCTGCGCGAAATCGACAAGACCGTCCCCACTGAGCTCGACGTGCCCTGCATCGTGGACAACTACGGCAGTCACCAGCCCCCGAAGGTCAAGGCGTGGCTGGCCGCCCGCCCCCGCTGGCACATGCATTGCATGCCCACCTGCAGCTCGTGGCTCAACCAGGTCGAACGCTTCTTTGCCTTGATCACCGACAAGGCGACCCGCAGAGGATCGTTCAGCTCGGTCAAACAACTGGTCAAGCGTATCGATCAATTCGTCTCTCACTACAACGAAAGCGGCAAGCCGTTCATCTGGACTGCAACTGCCGATTCCATCCTCGAAAAGCTACACAGACTTTGTTCGCGAATCAGCGGAACGGAATACTAAGATCGTCAATCGTTGCGGAAAAGGTAAGCCGACCGGTTCATCTGACGGCGGTTCCGGCGCGGTATAACAAGAATTGTCAAATCCGCGACGGGGCGAGGTTTCCGGCGGGAATTCGAGGCGCGGCGGGAGGGCGCGGTGAGCCGCGCCGGTGCCGGCCCATGCGCTGTGCCGTGGCTCAGCCGGCCGGTCGGCGTCGGCGACCTCGCTCGGGCAGCGCACCGCGACCGGCATCGGTGCCGCGCCCTTGACGGAGAATTTCGGCGGGGCCGGCTGGGCGGCCATCACGTGCACGCCGGTGGCGATCCGCGCGGCCAGCTCGCCGACCGCCTGCTGGTGGCCGGCCACCAGCGCGTCGTAGCCGCTGCCTACCTTCTCCACCAGGGTGCTGCGACAGGTCATCATCGACTGCGTGGCCAGCGAGCGCACGCTCCAAACCGCATCAAGCGCGGCCTTGTCGCTGGGCCAAGATTCGAAGCGCTGCACGTCGACGCTGACGCGGTAGACCGGCACGCCCGGCGGCGCCGGCGCATCGGCCAAGTCGATGGTGCCGAGCCGGCGCGTCAGCGCCGAGGATAGCGCGCGGCGGATCTCGTTGGCCAGCGGCGAGGCCCAGCGATGCTCCTCGAGCACGTTGACGCGCGACTCGCCGCGCTGGACCACCAGCTGGTTCTTGGCGGCCTGCTCGGGCACGTTGACGGCCGGTACCTGGATCAGGAAGGCCGGATTGGCCGGCAGGCTGCGGCGGGCCGTGACGGTGCCTGCATCGCCCGACAGCGTGTAGAAGTGCGAGGGTGCCGAGGCGCAGCCGGCCAGCAGCGCCGCGCCCGCCAGGGCCGTGAGGGCGGCCGCAGCGGCCAGCGCCGGCAGGCTGCCGCGCTCGGCGCGACGAGTCGAACGGGGCGTGGTGGCGCTCATTCCTGGTCTCCGGGTTTGCCGCGGAGCAGCGACTCGGGATGCCGCTCCATGTAGTCGGTGAAGTTGTTCAGCGACTGCAGGGTGTGCGTGAGCTCCTTGAGCGCGCCGCGCACGTCCGTCTGCAGCGGCGAATCCTGCTGTAGGGTCGCCTCGGCCGTGGTGAAGATCTGCTTGGCCGCCGACAGCGTGTCGCGCGCCTGCGGCGCGACCTGCATGTCGATCTGCTGGAACAGCTGGTCGGCGTGCTTGAGCGCCTCGTTGAGGTTGTTGCCGATCTGGTCGAACGGCACCTTGTCGAGCTTCTTGGCGATATCGGTCACCTGCAGATGGAGCTCGTCGAGCGTGTTCGGCACGGTGGGCAGTTCGACCGGCTTGCGGGCCAGGTCGATCTTGACCGGCTGCGCCTTCGGGAAGAAGTCGACCGCCACGTAGAGCTGGCTGGTCAGCAGGTTGCCGGTGCGCAGCTGGCCGCGCAGGCCGTGCTCAACCAGGCGCGTGAGGATGTCGCGCTGGGCCGGCTTGCCGCCCTTCTCGATCATGTCGCGGAAGCGCTTGCCGAGCCGCTCCGGATAGATGTTCATGGTGACCGGCATCATTAAGTTCTTGGTCTTTGGGTCGTAGTCGATGGCGATGTTGGTGACGTTGCCGAGCACGATGCCACGGAAGTCGATCGGCGCGTCCACCGACAGCCCGCGCAGCGACTGGTTGAAGTTCATCACCACCTCGACCGGCAGGCCGTCCGGATCCAGCATCGCATCGCCTTCGTCGGAACCGAGCCGGAAGGTCGCGCCGTTCGACACCGGGCTGCCGGCCGACTGATTCGGCGGCGACTGGAAGGCCAGGCCGCCGAGGATCACGGTGGCCAGCGACTGCGTGTTGAGCTTGAAGCCGCTCGAATCGAGGCGCAGATCCACGCCGCTGGCCTGCCACCAGCGCGTGTTGGTGCCGACGTACTGGTCGTAGGGGGCGTTGACGAACACGTTGAAGGTCACGCCGGTGCCGTCCTTGTCGAGCGAGAAGCCGACCACCTGGCCGACCTGTACGCGCCGGTAGTAGACCGGCGAGCCGATGTCGACCGAGCCCAGCGAGTCGCCGTGCAGCACGTAGGAGGTGCCCTTGTCGTCGCCGGTAACAGGCGGCGGCGTTTCCAGGCCGGCGAAGTCGGTCTGGGTATTGGACGAGCGGCCGGCGTCGACGCCGATGTAGGCACCCGACAGCAGCGTGTTGAGCCCCGACACGCCGGAGGCGCCCACCCGCGGGCGCACCACCCAGAAGCGGCTGCCCTTGACGGCGAAGTCCTCGGCTTCCTTCTTCAGCTGCACGTCGACCAGCACGTGCGAGAGGTCCTTGGAGAGCTTGATGGTCTTGACTGTGCCGATCTCGACATCCTTGTACTTGACCTGGGTCTTGCCCGGCTCGAGCCCCTCGGCGCTGCGGAAGCTGATGGTGATCTCGGGGCCGCGGTCGAACACCGACTTGACCACCAGGCCGATGCCGATCAGCGCTGCTATCAACGGCACCAGCCAGACCAGTGAGGGCAGCCAGCCGCTGCGGCGCGTGACGACGGCCTCGGGCAGCTCGGGCGGGTTGGGCTGGTTCGGGTTGGGTTGCGGGCCTTGCGGACTATTCATGGTGTTTTTCAGAGGTGATGACCTGATCCCAGATCAACCGGGGATCGAACTGCATCGAGGCGAGCATGGACAGGATCACCACCGAGCCGAACGCTAGCGCGCCCGGGCCGGCGGTGATCTCGGCCAGCGAACGGAAGTGGACCAGCGCGCCGGTCAGCGTGACGACGAAAATGTCGAGCATCGACCAGCGCCCGATCCTCTCGACGATGCGATACAACTGGGTGCACTGCACCGGCCGCCAGGCAAAGCGGCGCTGCGCGGAGATCACCAAGATGGTCAGCGCGCCGAGCTTGAGCATCGGCACCAGTATGCTGGCGACGAACACCACCACGGCTAGCGGCCAGTCACCCGACACCCAGAAATAGACCACCCCGCTCATGATCGTGTCTTCCTGCGCGCCGACGATCGAGGCGGTGCGCATGATCGGCAGCAGGTTGGCGGGAAGATACAGGATCGCGGCGGCCAGCAGCAGCGCCCAGGTGCGCGCGATGCTGTCGGACTTGCGCAGGTGCAGGGCGGTGCCGCAGCGCGCGCAGCGCTCTGGTGGATGCGCCTCGGGGCGCGCGAGCTTCTGCACGTGGCCGCAGGCATAGCAGCTCGCCATGCCTGCGCGTGCGGCGGACGCGATCTTCATCGGCGCGGCGCCCTGGCGTGGCCGGCCGCGGCCGCGCCGATGGCTGGAGCGCCGGTCGGGGTGGCGGGGTGGCGGCCCGGTACCGCGCGGCGCGCGCGGATCTCGTCGGCGAGGTCCCACAGCTCGCGCGGATCGAACATCATCACCGCGGCCAACATCAGGGTCAGCGCGCCGAACGCGAACAGCGCCGCCTTCGGCACCACGCGCGCCAGGCTCACCATCTTGACGATGGTCACCAGGATGCCCAGCATAAACACCTCGATCATGCCCCAGGGGCGCACAAGCTGGATCGCCCGCATCACCGCGTTGAAGGCCGGCGGCACGCGGCCGGCGCGCAGCGAGAGCAGCACGTAGAGCAGGGCGGCCATCTCGATCAGCGGGAACAGCATGGTCGAGCAGAACACCATCGCCGCCACCAGCTGCATGTCCTGGTTCCACAGCGCCTCGAGCGCGCCGAGCAGGGTGGTCTGCACGCGCATGCCATTGACGTCCATCTCGAGGATCGGGAAGGTCTGGGCGATCACGAAGGTGATCAGGGCAGCCAGCGTCAGGGCGCAGATGCGCTCGACCTGGTTGGCGGTATAGCGGCGGTAGAGCAGCGCGTCGCAGCGCGGGCAGCGGGCGCTGTCCTGGCCGCTAAGCTGCGTTTTGTGCAACAGTGCGTCGCACTCATGACAGGCAATCAGGTCGTGTGTTTCCATCTCGGAGGCGGTTTGCGCGCCATCATGGGACGCGAGGACGGGTTGGAACCCTTGTCAATCTTACCAAAACGAGATTTTCGCGGTGTCAAGCCCCGTTTCGGGGTGCGTGGCGCCCGGTCGCGCCGGGATGCGTCGGACGAGTCAGCTTCTGACCGCGGTGCCAGTTTTCAGTTTCCTCGCCTCCCAGATTGTTGGGGTAGCATGGCGGCCTAGAATGCGTCGGAATCCTACAGGCAGGACCGGTGCCCCATCCCGCACCATCCGAGGCTTTCCGTCGAAGATATTCCAGCAGACGAACGAGCAGCCGAGTTTCAAGAATGCTGCGTGAATGTCTGTGGACTTGCCCCTGCATGACCGGACATGCGGTCACGCTTCGGTTGGTGAAGTTGCGCGCTGGCGGAATTCGCGTGGCGAGCAGTATTTCAAGGCGCTGTGCGGATGCGACTCGTTGTAGCGGTCAAACGCGATGGCCAAGTTTTGCAGTGCGGT
>JAYFRX010000072.1:0-9726 GCA_040946945.1 Burkholderia sp.
AAGAAGTTGGTACTGCCGCCGTCGCGTTCAAGGACCGATACAATCGCGAATGGCGTCTCGAAAAACTGGGCTTCAAGACACCCCTCGAAGCCCGTCAGGCACCGCTCTTGCCACTTGCCGCCTGATCACAAAATCGTGTCTAAACAACCGGATTCGGTACATGCCTGCGCGTTCGCCTTCACTCGATGGTCGCGATCACCGGTGTGTGATCCGAGGGCTGCTCCCAGGTGCGCGGCACTCGGTCGACCTCGCAAGCCGTCAGCGTGTCGGCCAGCGCCGGCGATAGCAGGATGTGGTCGATGCGCAGGCCCGCGTTGCGGCGAAAGCTCATCATCCGGTAGTCCCACCAGGTGAAGGTCTTCTCGGGCTGCTCGAAGCGCCGGAACGCATCGACGAAACCCATCCCGAGCAGCGCTGCGAAATGCGCTCGCTCCTGCGGCGAGACCAAGTTCTGCCCTTCCCACTTGGCCGGATCGTGGACGTCGCGATCCTCGGGAGCGATGTTGTAGTCGCCGAGCAGCGCGAGCTTTGGATGACGCGTCAGCTCATCCTTGAGCCAGGCCTGCAGCGCATCGAGCCATTGCAGCTTGTAGACGAACTTCTCTGAGTCGGGCACCTGCCCGTTCGGGAAATAGGCCGAGACGATCCGTACGCCGTTGACGGTGGCCGCTATCACGCGCTGCTGCGGATCCTCGAAGCCGGGTATATTCTTCACGACATCGGTCTCGTCCACGCCGAGCGTGTCGAGTACCAGGATCGCCACGCCGTTGTAGGTCTTCTGGCCGGTGAACCAGCTGCGATAGCCGGCCGCCTCGAGGTCGGTCTTTAGGAATTTGCCGTCGGCGAGCTTCAGCTCCTGCAGGCAGAGCACGTCGACGTGGCTGGAGGCGAGCCAGTCGAGCACGTGCTGTTTGCGCACGTTCAGGGAGTTGACGTTCCAGGTGGCGATCTTCATCGAATCGAATGTCCGTGGTGTATCAGGCAGTGCCGGAATGGCCGGCCAGCAGCGCTGCCGCGCGGTCAGACCGGCTCGATGAGAGTGTACAAGCGGAGAGGAATTGTTCCGGCCGCGCCGGTCACGTGAAATTTTTTCGTGGTATTGTTTGACACACACGCGTAATTACCTCTATAATTTTCGCTGTGTCGTCTAAAGCGGGGTGGAGCAGTCTGGCAGCTCGTCGGGCTCATAACCCGAAGGTCGTAGGTTCAAATCCTACCCCCGCAACCAAACACATCCGACGATGTGCCACGCAGTTGACCGCTGCGTGATTCGCCAGACGAAGAGCCCGGCCTTGTTGCTGGTTTTTTGTTGTGTGCCGAACATGCTCAACAGCTCGGGGGTGAAAGCCCCTTACCCAGCCTGCCTGATGATGGTGAAGGATTAGTGAAGCGCTAGGGGCGTCGTCGCGAGGTGGGGTCTGAAAAAAAGCGTGGAACAAAACCACGACCTGACGAACAGAGACCAGTGTACCGAATCCGGTTGTTTAGACACGATTTTGCGATCAGGCGGCAAGTGGAAAGAGCGGTGCCTGACGGGCTTCGAGGGGTGTCTTTAAGCCAGTTTTTCGAGACGCCATTCGCGATTGTATCGTATCCTTGATACGCGCCGGCGGCAGCACGAACTTCTTCAGCGTGGTTGAACAGCCCTCCGTGGGTGGCTTGCTCCTTCATGGTTCGATTGAAACGCTCGGCGACGCCGTTGGTTTGCGGCTCAGCGACGAAGGCGTAGCTCGGCGTAATCCCCCAAAACTTGAGCTGGGCGCGGAAATCGTCCGACCTGTACTGCGAGCCGTGATCCATTCGCAGGGACAGTCCGCGGCCGGCATCAGCTTCGACCGATCCGAACTGCTCGCGCACCCCTCGGCTGATTGGCTCCAGTGCGGCAAAGCGGTCGCCCACTTTGGTGACGTGGATGCCAACACACGCCGCGTCGCAATGATCAACCGTAGCGAAGATCCAGACAGGCCCTCATCGACGGTTTAAACCTTGGCGCCATCGGCGCCCCACCTCTCGTTAGGCCGATCAGTCGTCATTCGACCATCGTGAGCATTGGGCGGTTTCTGCGGTTGCCGATGGGGCGAAAGCAGGCCGTGTTCACCCATCAGCGGCGAAACACGGGCTCGGGACACGTGGATGTCGTCCTGAATGCGCAAGCGTGCCCAGACCTTGGGCACCCCTTCGCCGACAAACGGCGGGCGAGTTAGATCGGCGCGAACAGCTGCGAGCCGCTTGTGATCGGGCACCTTGGGCTTTGGGCCACGTCGGACAGGGGCAATGGGGTGACCTTGTTGAACGCCCTGGCGCGCTCGGCATAGATCGCGGAGCGCGGAAAGTCGAGCGCCTGGCATACCCGTTGCAATCCGAAGGGTTTGCCTGTCGCGGAGATCGTGTGGCTCATGTCGACGAGTTCCGGACGATCAAAGGGCGGCGCTCCTGCCGCTCGCGCTCCATGCGCAGCATTTCGACCTCCATGGTCGGTTCGCCGACGCGATGCGCGGCTTCCTTGAGCTTGCCTTCCAACGGATCGGTCTGGCGCGACTTCAGACCGGCTTCGATGCCTGCCAGGGCGAGTTCGCGCCATTGTTCGAGCTCGTCGATCGTGACGCCAACGTCGCGAGACACCGCGTCAATCGATTCGCCGCGCAGCAAGCGCAGGACGACAGCACGTTTGCGCCCGGGGGACGGACCAGCGCTTGAATTCGGCGGCGCTGGCGGCGTCTACGGCCGCGCTACGCGCGCCCTCCGTGGCGGCCAGCGCAACTTCCTGCAGTCTACCTTCTTCAACATCTCAGACTCCAGTTGGGATGCGTTTTACCCCAAATCTGTGTCTAGAAAAGCCGGATCCGCCACAAAAAGAAGCGGCGAGTAAGCCGGAGAACTCGACATGGAAGCGCAGCAGAAAACGCATCGCGGCCTTGACAAATTTGACAATAGCTCCTGATCACCGTACACCGGGGTGGCGTCATCTTCCTGCCACCCCGCCACCCCAGTACACGGTGATCAAAGGCGGCCAGACCTCCAGTCATACCCCCCCTCCTCTTGACTGGAAGGAAAATTCCTAGCCACGGAGCAATCCGTGGCTTTTTTGGGGCGCGCCGAGTATGTGCAACGGCTTAGGAGTGCCAGTCCCCTTGCCCAACCTAATGGTGGTAAAGGGCTAGTGTTCCGTTCCGCTGGTTCGCGAGCAAAGTCTGTGTAGCTTTTCGAGGATGGAATCGGCGGTTGCAGTCCAGATGAAGGGCTTGCCGCTTTCGTTGTAGTGAGAGACGAATTGATCGATACGCTTGAACAGTTGTTTGACCGAGCTGAACGAGCCTCTGCGGGTCGCCTTGTCGGTGATCAAGGCAAAGAAGCGTTCAACCTGGTTGAGCCACAAGCTGTAGGTGGGCATGAAATGCATGTGCCAGCGGGGGCGGGCGGCCAGCCACGCCTTGACCTTCGGGGGCGGGTGACTGCCGTAGTTGTCCACGATGCAGGGCACGTTGAACTCAGCGGGGGACGGTCTTGTCGATTTCGCGCAGAAACGACATGAACTCCTGATGCCGGCTTGCAGGTAGCGAGCACGGCGCCGTTGAGCACGTTCAGTGCAGCGAACAGCGTGGTTGCGCCGTGACGAACATCATCGTGCGTGACGCCTTCGACGTAGCCGCAGCCCATCGGCATCATGGGTTGGGTGCGTTCGAGTGCCTGACACTGGCTCTTTTCGTCCACGCACAAGCCAAGGCATGCTCGGGCGGGCTCAGGTACAGGCCGACCACGTCGCGCAGTTTCTCGATGAAGAATTGATCGGTCGAGAGTGTGAAGCTTGCGCTGCGATGCGGTTGCAGGCCGAGCAGCTTGAAGTAACAGTGCACGCTCGTCGGCGAGATAGCCGTTTCGGCGGTGATCCTACGTACGCTCCAGTGCGTGGAGCCAGCCGCCGGCTTCGTGTGCAGGGGGGGCTTGTGAATCAGTTGAGCCAGCCGCTCATCGCCAACCGTGCGCGGCTTGCCCGGAGGTACTTCGTCATAGCCCGTTGATGCGATGCTCCAGGAACCGGATACGCCACTTGCCCACCGTAGCACGCGCGAGTTGCAGACGCTCGGCGATGGCGCTGTTGGGCTCCCCAGTTGCCGCTGCCAGTACGGATCCGCGCACTCGTCACGAGCGCCGCCGAAATCGAACGCGAACGGGCTCGAAGTCAGTTGCGAGCGCTCGTCCTCGCTCAGCGCCAGTTCGGTCTTCGGTCGTCCCATCGGCATGCTGGTATCTCCTGTTCCATGGATACCAGCATGCTGCGTGAACATAAATTAGTTAACAACAGAACGGAACACTAGCCCGCTTCAAGGAACGAATTCGGGAACTGACCCAACTCGCAGGAGTGGTCTGCATTGAGCAGTTGATGGAACGGCTGACACGCTACCTTACAGTGTGGCGCGGCTACTTCGGCTTCTGTGAGACGCCCAGCACATTACAGCGGCTGGATGAGTGGGTACGACGCCGTGTTCGCTGCGTCTTCTGGAAACAGAAGAAGAACAGCTCCAAGCGGTTCCGGGAGTTGAGGGCTCGAGGCGTCGATCGGGATCTGGCCGCCCAAACGGGCGACTCCCCCGCACGCTGATGGCGACTGAGTAAACAGTCCCGCCCTGCAACGCGCGCGCTCACCAATCGCTATCTTGGCTCTCTCGGCCTTCCATCGTTACGCAAATAGCCGGCCAACTGATCCGAACCGCCGTGTATGGCCCTGTACGCACGGTGGCGTAGGAGGGGTCGGGCCGCGAGGCCTGCCCCTATCCCGATTGCAGCTCGATGGGTAGCTCGGGCGGCATGCGCTTGGCGTATTCGTCGACCCCAGCCGGGCATCTTGTGGCCGACCGCGACGATGTCCAGCTTCATGGCTTCAGGTCTGCTTCGAACGCAAGGACAGACATCGGCGGCACGGTTCAGCGACGGCGGGCGGCAGTCTTGCGGGCCGTGCGCGCGGCCGGCGCGGTTTCCTCGCTTTCCTCGTCCTTGTCGGCTTCCGAGGCCCGCGCGGGGCCGCTGCCGCCGAGCTTCAGGCGCACCAGCTTGTCGCCCCAGATCTCTTCCAGGTTGTAGTACTGGCGCAGGGCCGGCTGGAGGATGTGGACCACGGCGTCGCCGCAGTCGACCAGCACCCATTCGCCGGTGTCATCGCCCTCGGAGCTGACAACGCCGCCGCCGGCTTTCTTGACCTTCTCGCGCACACTGCAGGCGAGCGCCTTGGTCTGGCGGTTCGAGGTGCCGCTCGCGACGATCACGCGGTCGAACAGTTCGGTCAGGTGGCTGGTGTTGAACACCTTGATGTCTTGCGCTTTGACGTCTTCGAGGGCGTCGACGATCACGCGCTGCAGTTTGCGGATATCCATATCAGGAATGGTAGAGACGATGTTGAAGAATATAGGTCCAGACGGCGGCGGGCAGGTGTTCGGCCTCCGCGTCGGGGACTTGGGCGCGACGCGCGATGCATTCGCGCAGATGCGCGCGGATATCGGTGGCGGCGATATCGAAGGCGAGCGAGGTATCGACCAGCACGCGGCCAGCAGGGCTCGCCTGCAGGGCCGCCGCCTCAGCGCGGCGCGCGGCGATTTTGGCGGCCACCGCAGGCGGCGCGGCCGACAGGTCGAAGCCGGGCCGCGGGGCCACGCACAGGTGAGCCAGCTCGAACAGGCACCGCCAGTCGCGCCAGGTATCGAGCCGCACCAATTGGTCGGCGCCGATCACCAGCGACAGCGAGGCCTCGGGGCCGACCCGCTCGCGCCAGCGCAGCAGCGTCTCAGCGCTATAGGTCGGGCCCTGGTACTCGATCTCGTCGGTGGCCACCGTCACCTGCGTGCCGGGCAAGGCCAGCGAGGCGGCGGCGACGTGCGTCATCGCCAGCCGGTGCTCGGTGGCCGACACGTCGCGTTTCTGGTAAGGCTGCCCGGCAGGCATCAGCGCCAGTTCGGTCAGCGCCAGCACCTCGGCGAAGCGACTCGCGAGCGCGAGATGCCCGTCGTGGATCGGGTCGAAGGTGCCGCCAAGGATGCCGATCCGGCACGGCAGCGGATTCGGTCGAGCTTGGGTATCCAGAGCGCGTCCTTTTCGGTCATGGCTTTCCATCGGGATGAGCGAGCGGCTCACAGCCAGTCGCGCGGCACCAGGAAATCACTGTAGAGGCGTGCCTCGGGCGTGCCCGGCTCGGGCTGCCAGTCGTAGCGCCAGCTCGCCAGCGGCGGCATCGACATCAGAATCGACTCGGTGCTCCCGCCGCTTTGCAGGCCGAACAGGGTGCCGCGGTCGAATACCAGGTTGAACTCGACGTAGCGGCCGCGCCGGTAGGCCTGGAACTCGCGCTCGCGCTCCCCATAGGGCGTGTCGCGGCGGCGCTCGACGATCGGCAGGTAGGCACCCAGGAAGGCGTCGCCCACGCCTTGCATCAACTCGAACGAACGCTCGAAGCCGGGCTCGGAGAGATCGTCAAAGAAGATCCCGCCGATGCCGCGCGTCTCGTTGCGGTGCTTGAGGAAGAAATACTCGTCGCACCAACTCTTGAAGCGCGGGTAGTACTCGCTGCCGAACGGTGCCAGCGCATTGCGGCAGGCCGCGTGGAAGGCGCGCGCGTCCTCCTCGTAGCCGTAGACGGGCGTGAGGTCCATGCCGCCACCAAACCAGAAGATCGGCGCCTCGCCAGCCTTGGTCGCCATGAACATGCGCACGTTCATGTGCACGGGCGGGCAATGCGGATTGCGCGGGTGCAGCACCAGCGACACGCCGAGCGCCTCGAAGCCGCGCCCGGTCAGCTGCGGGCGCGCCGCGCTCGCCGAGGGCGGCAGCGCGGCGCCCGACACGTCCGAGAAGCCGATCCCCGCGCGCTCGAAGAACGCGCCGTTCTCGAGGATGCGCGTGCAACCACCGCCGCGCAGGCGCTCCTCGAGCCCGCGCCGCCACGCGTGCGTGGCCAGCGGCGTGCCGTCGACGGTGCCGAGCGCGTCGGCGATGCGGGACTGCAGCATTTCCAAATAGGCACGTACGCGCTGCGTGTCGAAATTCGAATCGGTGCTCATGGCTTCGGAAAAGGGGCGCGGGCGATGCGGCGCGGATATCGATTGCCGGATTGTAGACCTTCCGCCGGCAGCGGCATGGCGCGCGCGGCGCGCCATGAAAAACGCCGCCCGGCACGGATGGCGGGCGGCGACGTCAGGCCTCAGCCCTGCTTGCGGTTCAGCGCGCGATGGCCGATGTCACGGCGGTACTGCATGCCTTCGAAGTTGATCTGATTGATCGCGTCGTAGGCGGCCTGCTGCGCGCCGCGCACCGAGTCCGACAGGCCCACCACGCACAGCACACGGCCGCCCGAGGTGACCAGCTTGTCTCCGTCGAAGGTGGTGCCTGCGTGGAAGGTGACCGAATGGCCGTTTTCCTCGGGGATGTCGTTGATGCGATCGCCCTTGCGCGGCACGTCGGGGTAGCCGTGCGCCGCCAACACCACGCCCAGCGCGGTGCGGCGGTCCCATTCGAGCTCGACCGTGTCAAGCGTGCCGTCGATTGCCTGCTCGACCACCTTCGAAAAATCGCTCTTCAGGCGCGCCATGATCGGCTGGGTTTCCGGGTCGCCCATCCGACAGTTGAATTCCAGCGTGCGCGGATTGCCGTCCTTGTCGATCATCAGGCCGGCGTAGAGGAAGCCGGTGAAGCGGATGCCGTCGTTCTCCATGCCGCGCACGGTCGGCATGATGATCTCGCGCATCACGCGCGCGTGCATCTGCGGCGTGACGATCGGCGCGGGCGAGTAGGCACCCATGCCGCCCGTGTTGGGGCCGCGGTCGCCGTCCAGCAGGCGCTTGTGGTCCTGGCTCGAGGCCAGCGCCAGTGCATGCTTGCCGTCCACCATCACGATGAAGCTGGCTTCCTCGCCGTCGAGGAATTCCTCGATCACCACGCGCGCGCCGGCGTCGCCGAGCTTGTTGCCCGACAGCATCATGTAGACCGCCTCATGTGCCTCGGCCAGCGAGATCGCCACCACTACGCCCTTGCCGGCGGCCAGGCCGTCGGCCTTGACCACGATTGGGGCGCCCTTGGCGTCGATGTAGGCATGCGCGGCGGCCGCGTCAGCGAAGGTCTCGTATTCGGCGGCGGGGATCCCGTGACGCTTCATGAACGCCTTGGCGAAGTCTTTCGAGCTCTCGAGCTGCGCCGCTCCCTTGGTCGGGCCGAACACCTTCAGGCCGCGCTGGCGGAAGTGGTTGACGATGCCGTCCGCCAGCGGCGCTTCCGGGCCGACCAGGGTGAAGGCGACTTGCTCGGCCTCGGCGAAATCGGCGAGATCGTTGAGCGAGCTCAGCTCGATGTTCTTCAGGCGCGCATCCTGCGCGGTGCCGCCGTTGCCGGGCGCAACGTAGACGGTCTGAACGCGTGGCGACTGGGCGAGCTTCCAGGCGAGCGCATGTTCGCGGCCGCCGGAACCGACGAGGAGTAGTTTCATGGGATTCCCGGCAGACTAGAAAATAGGGCGGCCGGCGCGCGTCGAGCGGGCCGGCCGCGGAACCTGGCGGTGCCGCCTTTCACGTGAAAGACGGGCCAGTTCGCGTTCATTCGTCGACGATGAGCGCGTTGGTGTACACCTCCTGCACCTCGTCGAGGTCCTCGAGCACTTCGAGCAGCTTCTGCATCTTCATGGCGTCGTCGCCGCTGAACTTGACCTCGTTCTGCGGCTTCATGGTCACTTCGGCCAGCTCGGCCTTGAAACCGGCCGCTTTCAGCGCGTCCTTCACCCTGGAGAATTCCTGCCAGTCGCACAGCACCTCGATGCTGCCGTCCTCGTTGGTCTTGACGTCGTCGGCGCCGGCCTCGAGCGTGGCTTCCATCAGCGCGTCTTCCGAGGTGCCGGGGGCGAACAGAAACTGGCCGACGTGATCGAACATGAAGGCTACCGAGCCGTCGGTGCCCATGTTGCCGCCGTGCTTTGAGAATGCGTGGCGGACTTCCGCGACGGTGCGCACGCGGTTGTCGGTCATGGTGTCGAGGATGATCGCCGCGCCGCCGATGCCGTAACCCTCGTAGCGGATTTCCTCGTAGTTCGCGCCGTCCGCGCAGCCCACGCCGCGATCGATCGCGCGCTTGACATTGTCCTTCGGCATGTTGGCGTCGGCCGCCTTGTCGACCGCCAGGCGCAGGCGCGAGTTCGAGCTCGTGTCGTCGCCGCCCAGGCGCGCCGCCACCTGGATTTCCTTGATCAGGCGCGTCCAGACCTTGCCGCGCTTGGCGTCGGCCGCTGCCTTCTTATGCTTGATGTTGGCCCATTTGGAATGACCAGCCATACCAGTTCTCCGTCACCCGCGCTGTGCAACGGGCATGTCTTAAGTGATGTGTTGCGGTGCACCCGATGGCGCCGCCGCGAGATGTCCCGGCTTCGCGCCCCGCCCGCACACACCGGGGGGGGGGGCGTGTCCCTGGACGAGACACGGACGCTAAAACGCCAATTTTACCATGCGGCGAAGCGCGCGCCGGACGGGCCTCAGCGGCTTCAGCGCGTTAGAGGCCAGTTCAAAAATCAATGAGGGGCTGTTTACTTTCTCGGCAAGCTGTTAACCTTGGATGTCTGAACAACGGAACCCAAAGGATGGAAGCGCCAATCATTGATGACGAATTGTGGACACTGAGCGAACCGTTACTGCCGCCGCCCAAGCCCCGGCGCAAAGAGCATCCTGGTCGCCCACGCGTATCCGATCGGGCGGCGTTGAATGG
>JAYFRX010000073.1:0-9668 GCA_040946945.1 Burkholderia sp.
ATATTTGGCGTGATCGATAGCGTGGTACGTGCCCTTGAGGGCCGTTTTCAGGTTGCCGAGCATCGTGTTGACCCAGCGGAACTCGGGGCGCTGCGCGGCCTGACGGCCACCGCCCGTGACATGCCGCCATGACTGGCAGCCTTTTGCGTCACGCCATCGAAACACCACAGGCCATCGGAAACGACGCACGCGGTGGGCATCAGGCTGCTGGCCGCCCAGACCTCAAGGGCCGCTTTGGTAAAGCCCGGCACGGGCGAGAGCCGCATGAACAGAGGGCGACCATCGTCAGAGGTCTGCATGGCCGCTACAAACGGCGTCTTTCCGGGCGCGCCACGCCCCCAGCCTTGCCGCCGGAGCGTTCCCCGCCCAGATACGCGTCGTCGACCTCGACCCGTTCGTCGAGCCGGCGTCGCTCTTCGCGCAGCCACATGGTCTCCAGCAACTTGTGCTTGATGAGCCAGACCGTCTTGTAGCTCACGCCCAGCTCGCGTTTGAGCTCCAGTCCGCTGATGGCGTTCTTGCTCTGCGTCACCAGGTAGATCGCCAGAAACCAGGTCGTCAGCGGCAATTTCGTCTTTTCGAATATCGTTCCGACGATCGACGAGCATTGGTACCGGCAGGACTGGCTCAGGCATTCCCACAGTCGCCGGCTGTTGTAGGCGCTGGCGTAGCGCGTGCCTTTGCATCGAGGGCACACCAGCCATCGGGCCAGCGAGACCCGACCAGCGCGGCCTCGCATTGCGCTTCGTTGCCGTACTGCTCCTGAAATTCTTTCATCGACAGACCGGCCTGAAACTGGATTCTGTTCATGGGCATGGTGCACGCTCCGTAAGCATCTGGCGAACGATACTTGATTTCATGCCTGCTTCGGAGTCAAGTAACTAATCAGGACTATTTTTGGGACACCGCCCAGCCGTTCATATGGATACCGCTGCCTGCTCAATCGCGTCGACGCGGCGAACGCGCCGGGCAGCGAGGCACCGGAGCGCCCTCGCCGCCCGCTGCCGAGCCCGATCGCCCTGGCGGGCGGCGCGAGACCGCTCGCGTCGATCGACACCTCGCTGGCCTCGGTGGGCGTCGCCTGCGGGCCGACACTGCCCCTCTGCACGAGGCCAGGTGCCCGGTCGACCGTTACGTCGCCAACCTGGTCAAGGAGCGACAGGATTTCGATGATCAGATCCGCCGGCTGAGCGACGCGTTCTGCGAGGCGACGCTCGAGCTGCGCGCGCTGAAGCGCCCGCACGGGCAACGGCATCACGAGGTGGAGACCTACGCCGACTTCAGCGAGGACCTGGCCTGAAAAAGCGAGTGCGCCGGACATGACAAAGGCACGCACTAAGCGAGCCGTGTCGATGTCGAACCATCGTGAGATGGATGGCCCCACTGCCGCTTATTTCTTGTCGGGATCGCCCGACGGCGTCGGCTGCTTGATGAACGGGAACGAGCTGAACATTGATTTCGCCTGGCTCTGCATCTGTTCCTGCACCTGCACGAACATGTTCTTCGACTGCTCGATGTAGCTGGTCATCATCCCCTGCATCATCGGCGCCTGCATGTTCATGAACTGCGACCAGACCTCGGGGTTCATCGCATTGCTGTCGTCGTAGAGATTCTTCGACTGGTCGGCGAGCTTGTTCTGAATGTCGATGAAGGCCTGGATGTTCTTTTCCAGGCAGGTGCCCATCATGCTCTGCATCGCGTGGCCGTAGAAGCGAATTATTTGCGAAAGCATCGACGAGGAGAACATCGGCACGCCGCCGCTTTCTTCCTCGAGGATGATCTGTAGCAGGATGCTGCGCGTGAGGTCCTCGTTGCTCTTCGCATCGACGACCTTGAAATCCTCCTGCTCGAGCACAAGCTGCTTCACATCGGTCAGCGTGATGTACGTGCTCGTTTCGGTGTCGTACAGCCGGCGATTCGGGTACTTCTTGATGAGTCGTTCGGCAGTCTTCTTTGTAGTAGTCATGGAACACCTGTGAGCGCCGGGGTGGCGCGATGACAGCGCTCGCCGCCGCAATGGCGCGCGGCCGGACGGAACGCACTCGGAATCTGTCGAGCCCGGGGGCGCGGCCTGCCCCGCACCGCGGCCGCGCCAGCAGGCTCAGCCCATGTGCAGACCGCCGTTGAGCGAGAAGTCGGCGCCCGTGGCGAAGCCCGATTCGTCCGAAGCCAGCCAGGACACGATCGAGGCGATCTCGTCGGACGAGCCGAGGCGGCGCACCGGAATCGTCGCGACGATCTTCTCGAGCACGTCGGGGTGGATCGCCTTGACCATGTCGGTGCCGATGTAGCCCGGTGACACCGTGTTGACCGTCACGCCCTTGGTCGCCACTTCCTGCGCCAGCGACATGGTGAAGCCGTGGATACCGGCCTTGGCGGTCGAATAATTGGTCTGGCCGAATTGGCCCTTCTGGCCGTTCACCGACGAGATGTTGATCACACGGCCCCAGCCACACTCGACCATGCCGTCGATCACCTGCTTGGTCACGTTGAACAGGCTGGTCAGATTCGTGTCGATCACGGCCTGCCAGTCTTCCAGCGTCATCTTACGGAACACCACGTCGCGCGTGATGCCGGCATTGTTGACCAGCACGTCG
Organism: Burkholderia sp.; assembly: GCA_040946945.1. GTDB lineage: Bacteria > Pseudomonadota > Gammaproteobacteria > Burkholderiales > Burkholderiaceae > Burkholderia. The sequence continues at coordinate 2,598 of JAYFRX010000073.1, forward strand.
ACCTCGCCCACCTCGGCCTTGACCTTGTCGAAGGCAAGCTTGGTCGATTCCCAGTCGCCGACATTGCCCTCAGAGGCGTAGAAGTCTAAGCCCAGTGCCTTCTGATCCTCGATCCACTTCGCGCGGCGCGGCGAATTCGGCCCGCAGCCGGCGACCACCTTGAACCCCACCTTGTGCAGACGCTGGCAAATGCCCGTCCCAATGCCGCCCATGCCGCCCGTTACGTAAGCCACTCGCTGAATCATATTGAACACTCCATTTATCTTTGTCGAAGCGCCAGACGGCGCTTCCTTCGCCGTCTGCCTGGTTCATGCGTCGCGCGCGCTCCCACCGTGCCGCGCGGCCGCGTCACGGACGCTCGACCGCCAGCGCCACGCCCATCCCGCCGCCGATACACAGCGATGCAAGGCCACGCTTCGCATCGCGCTTCTGCATCTCGTGCAGCAGCGTGACCAGGATCCGGCAGCCCGAGGCGCCGATCGAATGGCCGATCGCGATTGCGCCGCCGTTCACGTTTACCTTCGAGGTATCCCAGCCCACCTGCTGGTGCACGGCGAGTGCTTGCGCCGCGAAGGCCTCGTTGAGCTCCATCAGGTCGAGATCGCCGACCGACCAGCCAGCACGCTCCAGGCAACGGAGCGAGGCCGGCACCGGGCCCATACCCATCACCTTCGGATCGACGCCGGCATTGGCGTAGGCCTTGATACGCGCGAGCGGCGTGAGGCCGAGCGCCTTGGCCTTCTCGGTCGACATCACCAGCACCGCGGCCGCACCGTCGTTGAGGCCTGAGGCATTGGCCGCCGTCACCGAACCACCTTCCTTCGAGAAGGCCGGCTTCAGGCCCGCCAGCGATTCGGCCGTCACGCCGTGGCGCACGAACTCGTCGCTAGCGAAGCGGATCGGCTCGCCCTTGCGCTGTGGGATCTCGATCGGCACGATCTCGTCGTCGAAGCGGCCCGACTTCTGGGCAGCCTCGGCCTTGTTCTGCGAGAGCGCCGCGAAGGCGTCCTGGGCCTCGCGCGTGATGCCGTATTCCTTGGCCACGTTCTCGGCCGTGATGCCCATGTGGTAGTTGTTGTAGACGTCCCAGAGGCCGTCCACGATCATGCTGTCGACCAGCTTGGTGTCGCCCATCCGGAAGCCGTCGCGCGAGCCCGGCAGCACGTGCGGCGCCGCGCTCATGTTCTCCTGGCCGCCCGCGATGACGATCTCGGCGTCACCCGCGATGATCGCGTTGGCAGCCAGCATCACGGCCTTCAGGCCCGAGCCGCAGACTTTGTTGATGGTCATGCCGGGCACGGCGGTCGGCAGGCCCGCCTTGATCACGGCCTGGCGCGCCGGGTTCTGACCCGATGCGGCCGTCAGCACCTGCCCCATGATCACTTCGCTCACTTGATCGGGTGCCACGCCGCTGCATTCCAGCACGGCGCGAATCACGCTCGCGCCCAGTTCCGGCGCGGCGATCTTGGCCAGCGAACCACCGAATTTGCCGACCGCGGTGCGCGCGGCCGCTACGATCACTACGTCAGTCATGTCTTCATCCTCCAGGCCCGCACCGCGCCCCGCTCCGTTGAAAAATGCCGGGGGCACAGACGACCAGCGTGCGTCGCCTCTCGCGATCCGTCAATGTCCTGCTTCAATTCCTTACCAGGACGTAGCGCCCGGGTGCCGGCTCGATCACCGGGAAATGCGCCGAACCTAGCGAGGCGCGCGGCTCGGTCTTGCGGCCGCCATACTGGTCGAGCCAGTCGATCCATTCCGGCCACCAGCTGCCCGGATGCTCGGTCGCCGCGTCGACCCAGTCCTGCGCCTGCTCCGGCAACTCCTTCGCGTCGGGTGCGTCGAAGGTCCAGTAGCTGCGCTTGTTCTTGGCCGGCGGATTGATCACCCCCGCGACGTGGCCCGCCGCGCCGAGCACGAAGCGCATCGGCCCGGTCAGCAGCGAGGTCGAGGCATAGGCGGTCTGCCAGGGCACAATATGATCTTCGCGCGAGCCGAAGATGAAGGTCGGCACGTCGATGCGCGTGAGGTCGACCGGCTCCCCGCAGACGCTCAGCGCGCCGGGCTCGCGCAGCTTGTTCTCGAGGTAGGTATGGCGCAGGTACCAGGCGTACATCGGGCCCGGCAGGTTGGTCGAGTCGCTGTTCCAGTACAACAAGTCGAACGGCACCGGCGTGCGGCCCTTGAGGTAGTTGTCGACCACGTAGTTCCACACCAGATCGTTGGGCCGCAGGAACGAGAAGGTATTGGCGAACTCGACGCCGTGCATCAGGCCCGGCACCGCGCCGTGCTTGCCGCCGATCGACTGCTCGCGCATCTGCACGTGCGCCTCGTCGACGAACACGTCGAACACGCCGGTATCGGTGAAGTCGAGCATCGCCGTGAGCAGCGTCATCGAGGCGACCGGGTGTTCGCTGCGCGCGGCCAACACCGACAGCGCGGTGGCCAGCATGGTGCCGCCCACGCAGAAGCCGAGCACGTTGATCTGCTCGCGGCCGCTGATCTGCCGGACCGTGTCGATCGCCGCCAGCACGCCCTCGTCTATGTAGTCGTCCCAGCTCTTGGCCGTGATCGACGCATCGGCATTGCGCCACGACACCAGGTAGACCTGGTGGCCGCTGGCCAGTGCATGCGCGACCAGCGAATTCTCGGGCTGTAGGTCGAGGATGTAGAACTTGTTGATGCAGGGCGGCACGATCAGCAGGGGCCGCTCGTAGACGGTCGCCGTGACGGGCTGGTACTGGATCAGCTGGATCAAGTCGTTCTCGAACACCACCGCACCGGGCGTGTTAGCGAGGTTCTTGCCGACCACGAATTGCGATTCGTCGGTCTGCGAAATCTTGCCGCGTTGCAGGTCACCGAGCAGGTTCATCATGCCCTGCCGCAGGCTTTCGCCCTGCGTGTCGAGCGCGCTCTTCTGCGCCTCGGAATTCAGCGCTAGGAAGTTGCTCGGTGCCAGCGCCGCGACCCACTGCTGCACCGCGAAAAGAATCCGCTCATGCGTCTTGGCATCGGTCTCGACCGCCTCGGCGAGCGCCTGCAGGTAGCGCGTATTGAGCAGGTACCAAGCGGCCGTGAAGGCATGCGCGGGCGAGGCCTTCCAAGCGTCGCCGCTGAAGCGCGGGTCCTTCAGTTCAGGGGCTTCGAGCTGCGAGGCGGTCGCCTTGCGGAACAGCTCGGCGCTCTCGCGCGCATAGTCGGCCTGCAACTGCTGCAGCCGCGCGGGCGGCACCGAGGCGACCGGCAGGGACATACCCGGCAGCGCAGCGCCGCACTGGCCGCCGAATTGACCTACAAACGGCGTGCCGCTGGCCGCCGGCCACTCGGGCAGCTTGGGCATGGCGAACGGGAAGAGAAACGAAGCAGCCGGATTCGCTTGCGCAGCCTGACCGGCCGCGGCGCGCAGCAGCTCCGCGAAGCAGCCCCATGCGTCGAGCCACTGCTGGAACATCTGTTGAATCGGCTGGGACGCATCGGCCGTCTGGCACCCAGAATTGAAGTCCGCTTTTGAGGAAGTCAACGAATTTTTCGGTGCTGTCATACCTGCCTTACCGGTGATTCCTGGCTGTGCGGATGTGCATCCGGACATCCTGCGTCAACGACCTTCTGACCACGCGACCTGCCGGCCGCCACGCGCTGGAGGGTGGCGTCACTATTCTGCCGCGCAGTAGTAATTTTATCATTGTCGTTTTTCCCCATGTGCTGCTGCAGGCGAAAACGCGTGAGGCCGCGACTATGCGGCAATCCGTCGCAACATCGTCGGCAAGACCCGGCCCGGAGCGACATACAGAGGACATGCAGAGTGTGGTCTGGAACCAGTTCAACATAACCGGGTTCCGTGACGGGAATCATGTCACGCGCCGCAGCAAAAAGTCCCCGGCATTTGTACCGGGCCAGGCAAAAAATACCCGTATCGATATGACCAAGGGGCCATGGAAGGGTGATCCTCCGCTCCGTCGGCCCACTCGTCGGTGGGTTTAGTCCTTGATCCAGATCATCGCGGCCATGCGGCCCGTGATCCGATCGCGTCGGTAGGAGTAGTAGCGTTGGCGCTCGGTCACCGTGCAGGCCACGCCGCCCGCCACCTGCGTGATGTCGAGCCGCGCCAGGCGCAGGCGCGCCAGCGCGTAGAGATCCGCGTGATGCTTGCCCGCCGCGCCGTCGATCGCGACGAAGGCGCGGGCGGTCGCCTCGCGCTCGTCCGGCGTCGCCGCGTCGGCGAAGGCTGTCTGCACGTCGGTACCGACCTCGAAGGCGCGCGGGCCAATCGCCGGCCCCAGCCAGGCATGCAGGCCGCTCGCCTCGACACCGGCCAGGGCCGCCACCTGCGCCGCGGTGCGCTCGAGGATGCCCTTCACCAGACCGCGCCAGCCCGCATGCGCGGCACCGACCGCGCGGCCGGCGGTGTCGCAGAACAGCACCGGCAGGCAGTCGGCCACCATCACCACGCAGACGGCGCCGGGCACGTCGGTCACGCTGGCATCGGCACGCACGGGCGCATCCGCCGAAGCGGAACCGGCTGCCAGCACCGCATCGGCGCGCACGACCTCGGTGCCGTGAACCTGCTCGAGCCAGGCCACGCAAGGCTGACCGGCCAGCGCCAGCAGGCTCACGCGGTTCGCCTCGACGGCGGCCGGATCGTCGCAGGTATGACGGCCCAGGTTCATGCCGCCGGGCGCATCGCCCTGCCCGGTCGACCAGCGGCCATAGGGCGCGGCGCTGACACCGCCGTTGCGCGTCGAGACCAGCGCGCCCACGCGCGGCGCGACGCGCCAGTCGGGTTGCAGGCAATCGTCGAGACTCAGCTCGGGCAGCGTGATGGTGGTCATTCAGCCCTCTTCCGGATCGTCGCGCACGTAGATGATTTCGCCATCGTAATCATCGTCGTCGAAGTCCGCGTCCTCGGTGCCGAAGCCGAGCGCAGCGGCCAGCTCGGCGATATCGTCGAGCACCGGGCAGCGCCACTGCATCGAGCGCCCCGTGAGCGGGTGCACCAGGCCGAGCTGCCAGGCATGAAGGGCCTGCCGCGCGAAACCGCCGGGCAGCGCCGCGACCGAGCGCTTGCCGCGCGTGCGGCCGTAGACGAGATCGCCGAGCAGCGGATGGCCGGTGTGCGCGCAGTGCACGCGGATCTGGTGCGTGCGGCCGGTCTCGAGGTCGCAGTGGATCGCCGACACCGGCTGGTTCTGCCAAAGCACGGTATCGACGCAGCGGAAGTGCGTGCGGGCCGGCTTACCCGAGGCGCCCGTGACGACGGTCATGCGCGTGCGCTCGCGCGGATCGCGGCCGATCGGCGCGTCGATGGTGCCGCTCTCGGGCATGCGCCCCCACACCAGCGCGAAATAACGGCGCTTGACGGTACGTGCCTGCAGCTGCCGGACTAGGTCGGTCTGCGCCGCGAGCGTGCGCGCCACCACTATCAGCCCGGACGTCTTCTTGTCGATACGATGGACGATGCCGGCGCGCGGCAGGCCGTTCGCCGCCTCGCCATAGCGATGCAACAGGCCGTTGAGCAGAGTGCCGCTCCAGTTGCCGGCGGCTGGATACACGACTAGGCCGGCCGGCTTGTCGATCAGCACCAGCGCCTCGTCCTCGTAGACGATCGACAGCGGCACCGGCTCGGGCGCAAACGCGCGCTGCTCGGGCAGCAGGTCGGGGACCAGCTCGATGGTCGCGCCCAGCGGCACCGGCTGGCGCACCTTGGCTGGCGCGCCGTCGACGCGCACGCGCTGCTCGTCGATCCAGCCTTGCAGGCGGCTGCGCGAGAATTCGGGGAACAGTTGGGCAAGAGCTTTGTCGAGGCGCTCGCCGGCGAGCGAGTCAGGCACCACCACCACCCGCGGGACCTTATCGCCTGATGCGGCGGAGGCCGGCGCGGCAAGCGCGTCGCCGGACAGATCATCGTCGAGCGAATCGCCCGCCGATGCGTCGGACGGGGTGGAGCTTGGGCTATAATCGTCGCCATTTGCCTTGCCAGGCCGGGCACGGAGCGAACTTGAACGGGTCATTTAGACTGGGTCACCGAGACTGAAAGCTAGGACATGCGAGCCACATTCACCATGATGAATTCGACCAAACGCGTGGCAAAACCTGTGGCCGCGTGTGCTGCATTGGCCGTGGCCGCCGCGCTGATCGCCGGCTGCCACGGCTTGCCACAGAAGACCGACGAAACGGCGACCTGGTCGAACAACAAATTATACTCAGAGGCCCAGGATGCCCTGAGCGGCAGCGATTGGGGCAAGTGCGCGAAATATTTCGAAGCGCTGCAAGGCCGTGATCCGTTCGGCCATTTCGCCCAGCAGGCCCAGATCAACGTGGCCTACTGCAACTGGCAGGATAACGAAGTAACCGCCGCCGACCAGGCCGTCGACCGCTTCATCCAGCTGCACCCGGATCACCCGGACATCGCCTACGTCTACTACCTGAAGGGAATGATCCACTTCAACGACGATCTCGGCCTGTTCGGCCGCCTCTCGGGTCAGGACATGAGCGAGCGCGATCCGCAGGCGCTGCGCGAATCGTATGACGCGTTCAAGATCGTCGTCGACCGCTATCCGAAGAGCAAGTACGCGCCCGACGCCGCCGCGCGGATGCGCTACATCGTCAACGCGCTGGCCTCGCACGGGGTGCACGTGGCTGACTACTACTACCGCCGCGGCGCCTACGTGGCCGCGATCAACCGCGCCCAGCTGGCGATCGCGCAGTACAAGAACGCTCCGGCGATCGAGGACGCGCTGCACATCATGGTGCTGTCCTACGGCCAGCTGAACCAGCCGAAACTGGCCGACGACACCAGGCGCGTTCTGGCCAGCACCTTCCCGGACAGCCCATACATCACGGGTCGCGCCCGCCTCGGCACCAAGAAGAAGGCCTGGTGGTAGTTCTGAACCAGCCCGCGAAGCCGCCCTGTCGCGAGAACCCGATAAAGAAAACTCGGCCGTGGCCGGGTTTAATGAGATGGTCACCCCCACCCTACATGCGGGTAACGCGGTAGGGTGTTTTCTTTTTGGAGGACCATCATGCAGAACGTAACGCTGGTTGGCATTGATCTGGGCAAGCACTCGTTTCACC
>JAYFRX010000074.1:0-9637 GCA_040946945.1 Burkholderia sp.
CACGCTTCCTCCCCACGCTCGGTCACCCTCACGCAGTTGCGCTTCGCTTCGTTCGCTGTGGTCAACTCACGGGAGGACTTACACCTCCAAGATTGCGCCCATGCTGGGCGCACCACGAAAAAACGGCGTGCGTGGGCCCCGCGCGCCGTTCGTGACAAGAAAATTGAAAGAAATGGCGGGGTCGGAACCGTCGATCCTGCCCGCGCCGCGGATGGCGGCCGGCGGGACGATCAGGCGGTGGAACCCTCGCGGCGATGGCGCGACAGCCGCTCCTCAGCCATCGACAGCGCCTCCGGCAAGCCGCGCAGCACCACGATGTCGGCCGCGCGCAGCTTAGTCTCCGGGTCCGGCTCGACGCCACGGATGCCATGACGGCGGATCGCCGTGACCTCGAGGCCGAGCGCGTAGAGCCCGACTTCCTCGAGGGAGTGGCCGACCGCGTCCGAGCGCGTGTCGACCGGCATCGATTGTAGCCGCACCTGCTCGTGGTCGTCGTCGGCGTCGTCGGTGCCGCGGAAATAGCCACGCAGCAGGCTGTAGCGCTCGTCGCGCATCTTCTCCACGCGGCGCACCACGCGCCGCATCGGCACGCCCATCAGCACCAGCGTGTGCGAGGCCAGCATCAGGCTGCCCTCGACGATTTCCGGGATCACCTCGGTGGCGCCGGCCGCCAGCAGCTTTTCCAGGTCGGCGTCGTCGACCGTGCGCACGATCACCGGCAGGCTCGGCTCGAGCTCGTGGACGTTGTGCAGCACGCGCAGCGCCGAGGGCGTGTTCGCATAGGTGATGGCGACCGCCGCGGCGCGGTGAATACCGGCGGCCAGCAGCGATTCGCGACGCGCCGCATCGCCGAACACCACCGATTCGCCGGCCGCGGCGGCGGCCGTCACGCGATCCGGGTCGAGGTCGAGCGCGACATAGGCGAGGCCTTCCTGTTCGAGCATGCGCGCCAGGTTCTGGCCCGCGCGGCCGTAGCCGCAGATGATCACGTGGCCCTGCTGCTTGAGGCTCTGGGTGGCGATGCGCGTCATCTGCAGCGACTGCTGCATCCATTCGGTCGAGGACAGGCGCATCACGATCCGGTCGGCGTTCTGGATCAGGAACGGCGCGGCCAGCATAGACAGCAGCATCGAGGCCAGGATCGCCTGCAGCAGGGTGCTGTCGACCAGATGGCGGTCGAGGATGAGGTTCAGCATCACGAAGCCGAACTCGCCGGCCTGCGCGAGGCCCAGGCCGGTGCGCATCGCCACGCCCGGCGCGGCGCCGAACAGGCGCGCCAAGCCGGTGATGGTAGCCGCCTTGAGCCCGACCTGGCCCACGAAAAAGCCGATCACCAGGAACGGATGGGTCCAGATTACGCGCGGGTCCAGCAGCATCCCGGTGGTCACGAAGAACAGGCCGAGCAGCACGTCGCGGAACGGCTTGATGTCCTCCTCAACCTGGTGCCGGTACGGCGTCTCGGAGATCAGCATGCCGGCGATGAAGGCGCCCAGCGCCAGCGACAGCCCGAAGCGATCGGTGATGAAGGCCGCTCCGAGCGTGACCAGCAGCAGGTTCAGCACGAACAGTTCCTGGGAGCGCCGCCGCGCCACCACGTTGAACCAGCGCGTCATGAACTTTTGGCCGACGAAAAGCAGCAGCGCCAGGGCGATCACGATTTTCACCGCCGCCAGGCCCAGCGTGACCATCAGGTCCTTCGAGGATTCCCCGCCGAAGGCCGAGATCACGATCAGGAGCGGCACCACGGCCAGGTCCTGGAACAGCAGCACGCCGAAGATGTTGCGCCCGTGCGCGGTCTCGATCTCGAGCCGCTCGGCCAGCATCTTCGAGACGATCGCCGTCGACGACATCGCCAGCGCGCCGCCCAGCGCGACGCTGCCCTGCCAGGTGATGTGCACCCAGTGCTCGAAGGCGAAGCCGAGCAGCACCGCCACCGCCAGCGTGACCACCACCTGCATCAGCCCGAGCCCGAACACCAGTCGCTGCATCGCGCGCAGCTTGGCAAGCGAGAACTCCAGGCCGATCGAGAACATCAGAAACACCACGCCGAACTCGGCCAGGTGCTCGGCGCGTTCGAGATCGCCCGCGAAACCGAGCGCGTGCGGGCCGACCACGATGCCGACGGTCAAGTAGCCGAGCATCGGCGGCAGGTTCAGCGAGCGGAACACAACGACGCCCACCACTGAAGCCAGCAGCAGGAGGAGCGTCATTTCGAGCGGGGCAATCACGTGCAAAAGAGTCCTCGTTCGTCAAGGCGTCGCGGCAAGCGGACGCGGGTGGTGCCGCCCCGGGGGCGGCGCGGTGGGCGAGGATATGACTGTCGGGAGCGCGGTCCTGGCACCCGGCGCGGCGAACAAACGCCTTCCTGATTAGTTACTTGACTCCGATACCCTAAACATAAGGCGCGGATGAGGTTTTGTCGTAACGGCGGCCCGAAACAGGCGCGGCGCCATCGCGGGCAAATCGAAACGGCGGTTCAAATGGTAGGCGAATTCAGCGAGATAGCGATGGGCATATTTGGCGTGATCGATAGCGTGGTACGTGCCCGTGAGGGCCGTTTTCAGGTTGCCGAGCATCGTGTTGACCCAGCCGAACTCGGGGCGCTGCACGGCCTGACGGCCACCGCCCGTGACATGGCGCTCATGACTGGCAGCCTTTTGCGTCACGCCGTCGAAACACCACAGGCCATCGGAAACGACGCACGCGGTGGGCATCAGCCTGCTGGCCGCCCAGACCTCAAGGGCCGCTTTGGTAAAGCCCGGCACGGGCGAGAGCCGCATGAACAGAGGGCGGCCCCATCGTCAGAGGTCTGCACGGCCGCTACAAACGGCGTCTTGCCGGGCGCGCCACGCCCAGCCTTACCGCCGGAGCGTTCCCCGCCCAGATACGCGTCGTCGACCTCGACCCGTTCGTCGAGCCGGCGTCGCTCTTCGCGCAGCCACATGGTCTCCAGCAACTTGTGCTTGATGAGCCAGACCGGCTTGTAGCTCACGCCCAGCTGGCGTTTGAGCTCCAGTCCGCTGATGGCGTTCTTGCTCTGCGTCACCAGGTAGATCGCCAGAAACCAAGTCGTCAGCGGCAATTTCGTCTTCTCGAATATCGTTCCGACGATCGACGAGCATTGGTACCGGCAGGACTAGCTCAGGCATTCCCACAGTCGCCGGCCGTTGTAGGCGCTGGCGTGGCGCGTTCCCTTGCATCGAGGGCACACCCAGCCATCGGGCCAGCGAGACCGGACCAGCGCGGCCTCGCATTGCGCTTCGTTGCCGTACTGCTCCTGAAATTCTTTCATCGACAGACCGGCCTGAAACTGGATTCTGTTCATGGGCATGGCGCACGCTCCGTAAGCATCTGGCGAACGATACTTCGTTTCATGCCTGCTTCGGAGTCAAGTAACCAATCAGGAACGCCTTTGCTATACTCCGCGCATGATAGCGAAAATTAATGATGACCGGGCGCTCGCGCTCGCCCGCGACGTGCTCGACATCGAGGCGGACGCCGTACGCGCATTGCGTGACCAGCTCGACGGCGGCTTCGTCGGCGCGGTCGGCCTGCTGCTGAACTGCCGCGGGCGCGTGGTCGTTTCGGGCATCGGCAAGTCCGGCCATATCGCGCACAAGATCGCCGCGACCCTGGCCAGCACCGGCACCCCCGCCTTCTTCGTGCATCCGGCCGAGGCCAGCCATGGCGACCTGGGCATGGTAACGGCCGATGATGTCTTCATCGCGATCTCCAATTCTGGCGAATCCGAGGAGCTGGTCGCGATCCTGCCGCTCATCAAGCGGCTCGGTGCCAAGCTGATTGCCATGACCGGCCGGCCGCAGTCGAGCCTCGCGCAATTGTCCGATGTCCACCTGTATGCCGGCGTCGAAAAGGAAGCCTGCTCGCTGAATCTCGCGCCGACCGCGAGCACCACGGCCGCGCTCGCGCTCGGCGACGCGCTGGCGGTGGTGGTGCTCGACGCGCGCGGCTTCGGTCCGAACGATTTCGCGCGTTCGCATCCGGGCGGCTCGCTGGGCCGGCGCCTGCTGACCCACGTGCGCGACGTGATGAGCACCGGCGACCAGGTGCCGATCGTGCGCCTCACCGCCACTCTCTCCGACGCGCTGTTCCAGATCACCGCCAAGCGCATGGGCATGACCGTGGTGATCGACGAGCAGAACCGCGTGGCCGGCATCTTCACCGACGGCGACCTGCGCCGCGTGCTGGAGCGCGACGGCGATTTCCGCCGCCTGCTGATCGCTGACGTGATGACCCGCCACCCGCGCAACATTGCCCCCGATCACCTGGCCGTCGAGGCCGTGGAACTGATGGAGCGGTATCGGATCAACCAGATGCTGGTGACTGATGCCGACGGCGTGCTGATCGGCGCGCTCAACATGCACAACCTGTTCTCGAAGAAGGTGATCTGATGTCCGCTGCTCCCGCCACGGCCGCCGAACGCGCGAGCCGCGTCAAGCTGATGATTTTCGACGTCGACGGCGTACTGACCGACGGCGGCCTGCACTTCACTGGTACCGGCAACACCATGAAGTCGTTCAACTCCCAGGATGGCCACGGCCTCAAGCTGCTGCGCGAGGCCGGCATCGACACCGCAATCATCACCGGGCGCCGCTCGGAGATCGTCGCGGTGCGCGCCAAGGAACTGAGGATCAGCCATCTGTACCAGGGCGTCGAGAACAAGCTTAGCGCCTTCGCCGAGCTGCTGCAGGCCACTGGCCTCAAGTCTGAGGAATGCGGCTACATGGGCGACGACTGGCCCGACCTCGGCGTGATGGCGCGCTGCGGCTTTGTGGCCGCGCCGGCCAATGCGCATCGCGACGTGATCGCGCGCGCCCACTGGGCGTCCGAGGCGCGCGGCGGCTATGGTGCCGCGCGCGAGGTGGTCGATACTGTCCTGCGCGCCCAGGGCCGCTACGAGGCCCTGCTGGCGGCCGCGCTCGGAGTTTAACGCAACATGTGTCCCCGCCTCCACCTGAGCTCGCTGCTGCCGATCCTCGCGCTGGCCGCGCTGGCCGGCGTCACCTACTGGCTGCTGCAGGCCACACTGCCACTGCCCGGCGAGGCGGTGGCGCGCTCGAAGACGCATTCGCTCGACCATTTCGCCGACAACTTTTCTGTCACCGAGCTCGACCAGGCGGGTGCCACCCAGTACCGGCTGACGGCCGCCAACCTGGTCCACTACGAGGACGACGAGACCAGCCAGCTGAGCCTGCCGGCGATGCGCGCGTTCCAGCCCGGCAAGCCGGTGGTCACGGCCACCTCGAAGCGCGGCACCGTCAACGGGGACGTGTCGATCGTCGATCTCTACGACGACACCAAGATCCTGCGCGTAGCTGGCGGCGGCGATCCGCCGATGGAAGCCGATTCCGAACATTTCCGCGTGCTCGTCAACGACGATGTGATCGAGACTAAAAAGCCGGTTAGACTTCAGCGCGGTTTGTCGATCGCCAATGCGACCAACGGCATGAAGTACAACAATGTCACCCGGGTCATCGACCTGTACGGCAACGTCCGCGGCACGATCGCCGCTTCCGACCTGTCCGGCGACCCTTCCGGCCAATCCAAGTAACCCAGCTTGCGTGACTGCATGAACGAATCGTTCCCTAGTTTTTCCATCGGCGGCGCGCGGCACGCTGTCGGTGCCGGGCTTGCCGCGGCCTTCGTCGCACTGACGCTGCCCGGCACCGTGTCGCTCGCGCATGCGGAAAAGGCGGACCAGAACAAGCCGATCAACGTCGAAGCCGACAACCTGACCTATGACGACCTGAAGCAGGTCACGGTCGCGACCGGCAATATCGTGATCACGAAGGGCACGATCCTGATCAAGGGCGACCGCGTTGAGGTGCGCCAGGATCCGCAGGGTTACCAGTACGCGACCGCCACCATGGCGCTCGGCAGCAAGAAGCACGCATCGTTCCGCCAGAAGCGAGAAGGCCTCGACGAGTACATCGACGGCGATGCCGAGCGCATCGACTACGACGGCAAGCAGGATCTCACCACGCTCACGCGCAATGCCACGGTGCGCTGCCTGCAGGGCCTCACGACAGTATCCGACACGGTGCACGGCAGCGTGATCACCTACGACGGCCAGCGTGACTTCTACACCGCCCGCGGCGGCAACGACGTGGCCGCGCCGGGCAACCCGACCGGCCGCGTGCGCGCTATGCTGTCACCCAAGAACGGCGGCCCGGCCCCGCTCAACGGCGCGAGCGCGACGCTCGCGCCGTTGAACTCGATCCAGGAGCCGAACCCGTGAACGCCCTGCCGAACCGCCAGCCCGCCGGCACCACCAGTTCGCTGGTGGTGCGCAACCTGAAGAAGCGCTACGGCTCGCGCACCGTCGTCAAGGATGTTTCCCTCGACGTGAAGAGCGGCGAAGTGGTCGGCCTACTCGGCCCGAACGGCGCGGGCAAGACCACCTCCTTTTACATGATCGTCGGCCTGGTGCCGCTCGATGCCGGCGACATCTCGCTGAACGGCAGCCCGATCAGCCTGCTGCCGATTCATAAGCGCGCCTCGCTGGGCCTGTCCTACCTGCCGCAGGAAGCCTCGGTTTTCCGCAAACTGACCGTCGAGGAGAATATCCGCGCCGTGCTCGAGCTGCAGCACGGCGACAACGGCAAGCTGTTGAGCAAGGACGAGATCGCCTCGCGCACCGAGGCCCTGCTCGATGAACTGCAGATCGGCCATCTGCGCGCCAACCCCGCGCTGTCGCTGTCGGGCGGCGAGCGCCGCCGCGTCGAGATCGCCCGCGCGCTGGCCAGCAACCCCAGCTTCATCCTGCTCGACGAGCCCTTCGCCGGCGTCGACCCGATCGCGGTGCTCGAGATCCAGAAGATCGTCAAGTTCCTGAAGCAACGGAACATCGGTGTGCTGATCACCGACCACAACGTGCGCGAGACGCTCGGCATCTGCGACCACGCCTACATCATCAGCGACGGCTCAGTGCTCGCCGCCGGCGCCCCGCAGGACATCATCGAGAACGAAAGCGTCCGCCGCGTCTACCTCGGCGAACATTTCCGCATGTAAGCCGGCGCGTGGCGCCACGCGCCCGGCCGAAAGCTCCGTGCGCCGTCCCGACGACCACGCACGGGCCGGCGCATCGCGCGCTTCGTATCATCCCGCCTCCCGCAACGCGCCGTCTACGTGGCAAACTTCAGGTAACAATTCCTGTGTGCCATGAAAGCCAGCCTCCAACTCCGCCTGTCCCAGCACCTCGCACTCACGCCCCAGCTGCAGCAGTCGATCCGGCTGCTGCAGCTGTCGACGCTCGAACTGCAGCAGGAAGTCGCGATGGCCGTCGCCCAGAATCCACTGCTCGAGAACGACGAATGGATCGCGAGCCCGCTGCGCATGGCTGCCGACGGCTGCGCTGATCGCGCAGAGCTCGCCCTCCTCGACGCCCGAGCCGATGCACGGCGGCGACTCTAACGACAGCAAGGCTTCGGGCAAGCGTGCCGAACGCGGTGACTCGCGCAATGGCGACGACTACGACTACAACGCCAACAGCGGCGATTCGGGCCAGTGGAATCTCGACTACTACGGCCACTCGTCGGGCGCATCCGACGATGATCTCCCGCCGCTGCAGGTGCACGAGGCCTCGACCTCGCTGCGCGACACCTGTCCGCGCAATTGCGCGTGACCCAGGCGGGCCCGCGCGACCGCGCGCTGGCTATGTTCCTGATCGAATCGCTCGACGACGACGGTTATCTCGGCGCAGGGCTCAACGAGGTGCTGACCGACCTGCCCAAGGAACTGGAAGTCGAGCTCGACGAGCTGGGTACTGCGCTGTCGCTGCTGCACAGCCTCGACCCGGCCGGCGTCGGCGCTCGCTCGGCATCCGAATGCCTGCGCCTGCAATTGTTGCGGCTCGATCCGTCTCCCACGCGCACGCTGTCGCTTGACATTGTCTCGCAGCATCTCGAACTGCTGGCCGCGCGCGACTTCACGCGGCTGCGCAAGCAGTTGAAGGCCAACGACGACGAGTTGCGCGACGCCCATGCGCTGATCCGCTCGCTCGAGCCGTTCCCGGGCACCCCCTACGGCAAGGCCGAGGCGGACTCCGTGGTGCCCGACATTATGGTCCACAAGAGCGGCCAGAACTGGCTCGCCGAGCTCGATCGCAAGGTGGTGCCGAAGCTGCGCATCAACCACCTGTACGCCAATATCCTCCGCAACAGCCGGGGCGATCCGGGTGCCGATTCGCTCAAGCAGCAACTCCAGGAAGCGCGCTGGCTGATCAAGAATATCCAGCTGCGATTCAAGACCATTCTGCGTGTCGCGCAAACCACATTCTGCGTGTCGCGCAAACCATTGTCGAGCGCCAGAAGAACTTTTTCACACATGGTGAAATTGCCATGCGCCCCTTGGTTTTGCGGGAAATAGCTGATACGCTGGGCCTAGACGAGTCGACTGTCTCCCGTGTGACTCTCCCGTGTGACAACCGGCAAGTACATGCTGACCCCGTTCGGCACTCTTGAATTTAAGTGCTTCTTCGGATCACGCGTCTCGACGGATGCCGGGGGCGCTGCCTCTTCCACGGCAATCCGCGGCCTCATCAAGCAACTGATACGAGCCGAAGACCAGAAATCTCCTCTTTCGGACAGCCGAATAGCCGAGCTGCTCGCAGAACAAGGCTTCGTGGTCGCGCGCCGTACCGTTGCGAAGTATCGCGAAGTCCTCAAGATCCCCGCGGTGAATCTGCGCAAGTTTCTGTAGCCCGCTGCGCGCGGCGGGCGTTTTCCGGCCACCGCGCTGTCAAAGGCATGGTCCGCCCCGGGGCCCGCTCCGCATCGATCCACGGAGATTGCTCCCGCCGGCAGACGCCGCCTGTGGATGCGCCGGGGGTCACCTGCATGGAGAAGCACTATGAACCTGAAGATCAGTGGACACCATCTCGAAGTAACGCCTGCCATTCGCGAACACATGATCACCAAGTCCGATAGGATGCTACGGCATAGCGACCAGGTGATTGATGGCACTGTGATCCTCTCGGTCGACAACCATAAGGAAAAGGACAAGCGGCAGCGTGCGAAAATCAACCTGCACCTGAAGGGCAAGAAAGAGATTTTTGTCGAAAGCATCAACGGCGACCTATACGCGGCGATCGATCTGCTAATCGACAAGCTCGACCGCCAGGTAGTAAAGCACATGGAACGTCTGCAGAGGCACGCGCACAATCCGATTAAGCATCAACCGGCCATCGACCAGGCCGAGCAGCCGCCGCAATGAACCTGGCACCTCGCGCGCCCGCCAAACCGCCCGTTCCGACGGGCGATTTTTTGTTCGTGCGCCCGGCAGGGCGCACTCACTTGGAGATGAAAGTCCTCTACACGCCCGGCAAGGGGAAGTGTTAGCCAGAGGCAAGGGTGTCGCGGGCGACTGCGAATCCGAAGGAAGCCCGAGGCAAAGCGCTGGCCTGACGAACAGGAAGCGGATACAAGGCGACGCATTGGGGTGAGACAGCGGAAAAGGTCAAAGCCCGAAACTTGCACGGAACGATGCGGAGTATATCCGACAGGCATAAGCGTGAAGGTGGGTGTGCAATACCCGGGGAGATCCACACGGCTGCCAAGAGCTACCGACGTCGAGAGGCGTTGGGATGGTCGTGGGGAAGTCAGCCGAGGCCATAGTA
>JAYFRX010000075.1:0-9568 GCA_040946945.1 Burkholderia sp.
TTGCTCTGCGTCACCAGGTAGATCGCCAGAAACCAGGTCGTCAGCGGCAATTTCGTCTTCTCGAATATCGTTCCGACGATCGACGAGCATTGGTACCGGCAGGACTGGCTCAGGCATTCCCACAGTCACCGGCCGTTGTAGGCGCTGGCGTAGCGCGTGCCCTTGCATCGAGGGCACACCCAGCCATCGGGCCAGCGAGACCCGACCAGCGCGGCCTCGCATTGCGCTTCGTTGCCGTACTGCCCCTGAAATTCTTTCATCGACAGACCGGCCTGAAACTGGAGTCTGTTCATGGGCATGGCGCACGCTCCGTAAGCAGCTGGCGAACGATACTTGGTTTCATGCGTGCTTCGGAGTCAAGTAACTAATCAGGACAGATTTTGAAGGGCATTCCCTTCAAGGACGGAACCCCGGTGATCGATAGCACACCGGTTCAGCAACCGCTGGCCGCCTGATCATGCCGCCGATCGCTCGTACACCAGATTTTTGACAATAGCTCGTCGCGCACGTCGGCGGGATGGATCGAGATGGTGCCGCGGGAACTCGGCGAGGCTGTCGGCTGTCGCCGCGGGGGGCCACCAGGCCGAGCGTGGCGCCCTGCCGGGCATAGGCCTCGGCGAGCACGAGATCCAGGTCGCTCGAGGCACCGGTGATGAAGACCTTCAGGGGAGCGGTCATGCCGGTGCCGCGGGCGTGGGGATTACAGCTTCTTGTCCTTGACCTGCTGGACGATCCAATCGAGCACCGGGGCCGTGCCCTCGACGCTGCCCGTGTAAGATGGACCCGACTTGTACTTGCCCTGGACCACCACGGTGGGCACGCCCTGGATGTCGTAGGTCTTGGCCAGCTCGCCCGACTGCTCGACCTGGCCCTTCACCGTGAACGAGTTGTAGGTGGCCAGGTACTTTTGCTTATTGATGCCCTGCGTGGCCAGGAAGTCGGCCTGCGCCTGCGGCGTGAGCAGGTAGTTCTTCTGCGTGTGGATCGCGTTGAACACGGCCGGCGTGTCCTTCTCGGCCACGCCGAGCGCGTTGAGCGTGTAGTACATCGCCGAGTGCGGGAGGAAATCGTCGCGGAAGGTGACCGGCACGCGCTTGAAGACGATGTTGTCGCCCCGTTTTTTGACCAACGCCTCGAGCGTCGGCTCGAACTCGTAGCAGTGCGAGCAGCCGTACCAGAAGAACTCGATCACCTCGACTTTGCCGGCCGGCACCGAGACCGGCTGCGGCGACTTCATCACCTCGTAGTTGTCGGCCACCGGCGCGGCCGAGGCGGACTGCGCCACGGTGCCAGCCGCCAGGCTCAGGGACAGGAACAGGGTGCTGAGCAGTTTTTTCATGTTCGGATTTCGAACGGTTGCATGGGATCGGATCGGGCCGGCCAGCTTACTGTTTCGTGAATCGAATCACCGCGGTGTCGACACCGGCATCGGACAGCCGCTGGCGTGCGGAGTTTATGTCGTCGAACTTGTTAAACGGGCCGACGCGCACGCGGTAGTACGTGACGCCGCTGACATCGCTCTTGGAGATCTTCGATTCGAAGCCCTGGAAGCCCAGGCGCGCGCGCTGCTGTTCGGCGTCGGCCTCGGTCTTGTAGGCGCCCACCTGCAGGAAGTAGCCGCTGTTGGCGTCGGCCGGATTCGCGCTCGAGCTCGGCTTGGCCGGGACGTTGCTCGCTTGCGCCGAGGAGGTCGACTTGGCGGCCTGCTGCTGGGCTGGCTTGGGCTGTGAGGAAGGCGAAGCCGCGGTGGTTTGCGGCTTCCTGGCCGGCGGCGTGTTGTCGGCGGGCTTAGGTGCCACGGCGATGCCGTTGTCGTCCAAGGACGGCTGCGGATTGCTGTTCTGCGAGCCGTTCGAACCCGGCACCTCGACGATCTGCGGCTCGGGCAGCAGCGGCGGCTGGGTCTGGTTGGCGGCCTGGCCCGGCGCAGTATTGGGCGGAGCCGGCTGCGCGGCTTGCGGCACCTGCTGGCCCGGCGTCTTGCCCTGCAGCGCGCGATTCGGGTCGGACTCCTGTGGCTGGCTGGCACCGCTGGTGCCGTTGTCGGCCGGCGGGGCGACCTTCGAGACGAACGGCGAGGGCGCGCGCGTGATGTAGAGCGCGACCACCACGGCGATTGCGAGGCCAACGATCAGGCCCAGCACGATGCCAAGAAAGGTTCCTCCCGCTTGTTTCGACGGTTTCGACGTGCGGCGCGGTTGTGTCATTGCTTGAGTCACCTGCTAAAAGAGTCAAAAGAGTCGTGAAACGGGATTCGTGGCACGGTCGCGCGCGGCAGTCCGACCGTCTGGAACCCGGCCCGCGGTTTTACATCTTGCTCGGCGACGACACGCCGAGCACCGCGAGACCGTTCGCGAGCACCTGGCGCGTCGCGGCCAGCAGCGCGATGCGCGCGGTGCGCTGCGCCTCGTCGTCGACGAGCACGCGCTCCGCATTGTAGAACGAGTGAAACTCGCCCGCGAGGTCGCGCAGGTAGAAGGCCACCGCGTGCGGCGCGAGTTCGCAGGTCGCGTGCGTGAGCATGTCAGGGTACTCGGCGAGCTTCTGCAGCAGCGAGGCGGCAACCTTGCTGTCGAGCGGGGAGAGGTCCGTGCCCGACAGGATCGACTCGTCCGCACCGTGGCGCGACTTCCACTCGTTGAGCACCGAGCAGATCCGCGCATGCGCGTACTGCACGTAGTAGACGGGATTCTCGTCGTTCTGCTTCAGCGCGAGATCGATATCGAACACGAATTCCGTGTCGGCCTTGCGTGAAATCAGGAAGAAACGCACGGCGTCGCGCCCGCGCGTGATGGCGGCCTCGTCGAGCTGCTCGGGCGAGACTTCCGCGTCCGGCGTGGTGATGCCCGACCATTCGATCAGGTCGCGCACCGTCACGTAGCTGCCGGCGCGTTTGGAGATCTTCACCTCCTGGCCGTCGCGCATCACCGTCACCATCTTGTGCAGCACGTAGTCTGGGTAGCCCTTTGGGATGCCGATGTGCAGGCCCTGCAGGCCGGCGCGCACACGCGCAACGGTGCCGTGGTGGTCCAAGCCCTGGATGTTGATGACCTTGGTGAAGCCGCGCTGCCATTTGGCCACGTGGTAGGCGACGTCGGGCACGAAGTAGGTGTAGGTGCCGTCGGTTTTGCGCATTACGCGGTCCTTGTCGTCGCCCTCGTCGGTGGTGCGCAGCCACAGCGCGCCTTCCTGCTCGTAGGTCATGCCAGCGTCGACCAGGGCCTGCACCGTGCTCTCGACGCGGCCTTCCTTGTACAACGAGGACTCCAGATAGTACTGGTCGAAGCGTACGCCGAAGGTCTTCAGGTCGATGTCCTGCTCGCGGCGCAGGTAGGTGACCGCGAACTTGCGGATCGCCTCGATGTCCTCGATGTCGTCCTTGCCGGTGACGGGTTCGCCGTCGCTGGCCGAGACCGTGGCGCCTGCCAGGTACTCCCGCGCGATGTCGGCGATGTACTCGCCGTTGTAGGCGGCCTCGGGCCAGTCGGCGTCGCCAGGCTTGAGGCCGCGCGTGCGCGCCTGGGTCGACAGCACCAGGTTGCCGATCTGCACGCCGGCGTCGTTGTAGTAGAACTCGCGGTGCACCGCGTAGCCCTGGCTGGCCAGCACGTTGGCCAGCACGTCGCCGAGCGCAGCCTGGCGGCCGTGGCCGACGTGCAGCGGGCCGGTCGGGTTGGCGGAGACGAACTCGAGCAGCACGCGGCGTCCGGCCTCGTGCGCGGAGCGGCCGAAGGCCTCGCGCTCGGCGAACACCGTGCCGATCACGGCCTGCTTGGAGGCTGCGCTGAGGCGCAGGTTGATGAAGCCGGGGCCGGCGATCTCGGCGGCCTCGACCAGGCCGGCCGCGCCGGGCTGGTCGGTGAGGGCCGACACGATCTTCTCGGCCAGCTGGCGCGGGTTGGTGCCGAGCGGCTTGGCCAGCTGCATCGCGACGTTGCAGGCGACGTCGCCGTGGGCGGCCGCTTTGGGGCGCTCGAGGGTGATCGCCGGCGCGACGAAACTGGCCTCGGATTCGCCTTTCAGGGCCTGGACGACCTGCTTCACGGTGTCGGCGAGCAAGGTTTTGAGTATGTGTTTTTGAGCGGGCAGCACGCTGTCGGAAATGGTGGTTGCCGGCAGCCCGGGCGGGCGGCTCCGGCTGCGCGCCGGGGCGCGCGTTTCAGGAATCCCTGGATTTTAACAGGTGCTAAACTGCCGCTCAGACGCGAAGCGGCGGCGCGACCCCAACTCAAGCGCGCCAGCCGGCCCCGGTGCCGGTACGCACAACAAGCTGAAAGGAAATGGCGATCATGATTACGTTCAAGAGCAAGGCGGCACAGGACCTCGACGTGCTGAAGGATTTCGCGGTGTATGTGCTCGGCATCGTCGGCAAGCCGACGGGCCAGCGCGGCGTCATCACCCATGAGGAGCTGGACGGCGCGATCGCCCGGCTCGAGGTGGTGACCGACCAGGCGCGCCGCGCCAGCGCCGAGTACGGCGGTCACTTCCACGAGGAAGAAGCCGACCACGCCCACCACGAGGTCCCGCCGAGCGTGGCGCAGCGCTTCGCCCCCTTCCTCGGCATGCTGCGCGCGGCCAAGGAACAGAACGCCGACGTCCACTGGGGTTTCTGAGTCCCGGCAGGCCCGTCGATTTATCAGATGATTGCGGCCACCGCCGGCTTCAGAGCAGCGGTGCCAGCGCGCGGCGGGCCTCCGCGTCCGACAGCGACATGCGCGCCGCGAAATCGGCTACCTGGTCGCCGCCGATCTTGCCGACCGAGAAATAGGTGCTGTCGGGATGCGCCAGGTAGAAGCCCGAGACGCTTGCGGCTGGCAGCATCGCCAGCGATTCGGTCACGCTCATGTCGATCTCCTCGGCACGCAACACTTCGAACATGGCGCGCTTGACGAGGTGGTCCGGACAGGCCGGGTAGCCGGGTGCCGGGCGGATGCCGCGGTACTTCTCAGCGATCAGCGCCTCGTTGTCGAGCGTCTCGCCGGCCGCGTAGCCCCACAGTTCGCGCCGCGCGCGCGCGTGCATGGCCTCGGCGAAGGCTTCCGCGAAGCGGTCGGCCAGGGCCTTGAGCATGATCGCGCTGTAGTCATCGTGATCGGCCTCAAACTGCTTCTCCTTGGCGTCCACGCCCAGGCCCGCGGTGACCGCGAACAGGCCGATGTAGTCGGCCACGCCCGAATCCTTCGGCGCGATGAAGTCGGCCAGCGAGCGGTTCGGCCGCATCGCGCCGTCCACCACCGGGCGCTCGCTCTGCTGGCGCAGGTTGCGCCAGCGCATCGCCACCTCGGTACGCGTGTCGTCAGTGTAGATCTCGATGTCGTCGTCGCCGACGGTGTTGGCGGGCAGCAGCGAGAGCACGCCGTTGGCGGTCAGCCAGTGGCCCTGGATCAGGCGCGAGAGCATCGACTTCGCGTCCGAGAACACGCGCCGCGCCGATTCGCCGACGATCTCGTCGTTGAGGATCGCCGGGTATGGGCCGGCCAGGTCCCAGGTTTGGAAGAACGGGCCCCAGTCGATGTACTGGGCTAGCTCGGTGAGGTCGTAGTTCTTGAACACGCGGCGGCCGATGAACTTCGGCTTGACCGGCTGATAGCTGGACCAGTCGATCGGCGTTTTGTTGGCGCGCGCGGCGGCCAGCGTGGCCATCGGCGTCTTCTTCTTGTTGGCGTGCTGGTCGCGGATGCGGTCGTATTCGCTCTTCAGGTTGTCGAGGTAGCGGGTGGCACCCTCGTCCGAGAGCAGGCTCGAGGCCACGGACACCGAGCGCGAGGCGTCCGGCACGTAGACCACCGGGCCCTCGTAGTTCGGTGCGATCTTCACGGCTGTGTGCACGCGCGAGGTGGTCGCGCCGCCGATCAGGAGCGGGATCTTCTTGACGCGGAAATAGTCGTCGCGCTGCATTTCCGAGGCGACGTAGGCCATCTCCTCGAGGCTCGGCGTGATCAGGCCCGAGAGACCGATAATGTCGGCACCCTCGACCTTCGCCTTGGCGAGGATCTCGTTGCAGGGCACCATCACGCCCATGTTGACGACCTCGAAGTTGTTGCACTGGAGCACCACCGACACGATGTTTTTGCCGATGTCGTGCACGTCGCCCTTGACGGTGGCGATCACGATTTTGCCCTTGGCGCGCACATCGCCGCCGGCTTCGGCCAGGCGCTGCTTCTCTTCCTCGATGAAGGGAATCAGGTGGGCCACTGCCTGCTTCATCACGCGCGCCGACTTGACCACCTGTGGCAGGAACATCTTGCCCTGGCCGAACAGGTCGCCGACGATGTTCATGCCGTCCATCAGCGGACCTTCGATCACGTTGATCGGGCGGCCGCCTGCGGCGTCGATTGCGGCGCGCGCCTCTTCGGTATCCTCGACGATGAAGTTGGTGATGCCGTGCACCAGCGCATGGGCCAGGCGCTTCTCGACCAGCTGGTTGCGCCATTCCAGGTTCTCTTCCTTCTTAGCCGCGCCGGTCTTGAACTTGTCGGCCACTTCCAGCAGCCGGTCGGTGGCATCCTCGCGGCGGTTCAGGATCACGTCCTCGACGCGCTCGCGCAGCTCGGCGTCCAGGTCCGCGTACACGCCGAGCTGGCCGGCGTTGACGATGCCCATGTCCATGCCGGCCTGGATCGCGTGATACAGGAACACGGTGTGGATCGCCTCGCGCACCGGGTCATTACCGCGAAACGAGAAGGACACGTTCGACACGCCGCCGCTGATTTTCGCGTGCGGCAGGTTTTGCTTGATCCAGCGCGTCGCCTCGATGAAGTCGACCGCGTAGTTGTTGTGCTCCTCAATGCCGGTGGCCACCGCGAAGATGTTCGGATCGAAGATAATGTCCTCGGGCGGGAAGTCGCATTCCTCGACCAGGAACTTGTAGGAACGCGTGCAGATCTCGATCTTGCGCTCGAAGGTATCGGCCTGGCCCTTCTCGTCGAAGGCCATCACCACCGCCGCCGCTCCGTAGCGGCGGATCAGCCGCGCGTGATGGCGGAACGGTTTCTCGCCTTCCTTGAGCGAGATCGAGTTGACAATCGCCTTGCCCTGCACGCACTTGAGGCCGGCCTCGATCACTTCCCACTTCGACGAGTCGATCATGATCGGCACGCGCGCGATGTCGGGCTCCGAGGCGATTAGGTTTAGGAAGCGGACCATGGCCGCCTTCGAATTGAGCATCGCCTCGTCCATGTTGATGTCGACCACCTGCGCGCCGTTCTCGACCTGCTGGCGGGCCACGGCCAGCGCCTTGTCGTACTGGCCGTTCAGGATCATTCGCGCGAAGGCCTTCGAGCCGGTCACGTTGGTGCGTTCGCCGACGTTGATGAACAGGGTGCCTTTGGTGACGTTGAACGGCTCAAGGCCAGACAGGCGCATGGTGTGATCGATCATGGGCAGGGCGGATGCGTATCGGTTGGGGGGCGGCGCGACGGGTTCGGGGCTCAGATGGCTTCGCTTTACTGCGAGGGCCCGCGGCGCGGTTTGACCTCGGCCAGGGCCTTGGCGATTTCGGCAATGTGCGCGGGCGTGGTGCCGCAGCAGCCGCCGGCCAAGTTCACCAGGCCGGCCTGGGCGAATTCCTTGAGGAGGCCCGAGGTCACGTCGGGTGTTTCGTCGAAGCCGGTTTCGGCCATCGGGTTCGGCAGGCCCGCGTTCGGGTAGCAGGACACGTAGGTGTCGCAGAGCTTGGCCAGCTCGGTGATGTACGGGCGCATCAGTGCCGCGCCGAGCGCGCAGTTCAGGCCGAAGGTGAGCGGCCGGGCGTGGCGCAGTGAGTTCCAGAAAGCCTCGACGGTCTGCCCCGAGAGGATTCGGCCCGAGGCGTCGGTGACGGTGCCCGATATCATGATCGGCAGGTTCTCGCCGGTGTCCTCGAACAGCTGGTCGAGCGCGAACAGCGCGGCCTTGGCGTTGAGCGTGTCGAAGATGGTCTCGACCAGGAACAGGTCGACGCCGCCGTCGAGCAGGGCCTTGGCCTGCTGGTAGTAGGTGTCGCGCAGTTCGTCGTAGGTGACGTTGCGCGCGCCGGGGTCGTTCACGTCGGGCGAGATGCTGGCCGTTTTCGGGGTCGGCCCGATCGCGCCGGCCACGAAGCGCGGCTTGTCCGGCGTCGAGTACCTGAGCGCCGCCTCGCGCGCGAGGCGCGCCGACTCGACGTTCATCTCGACCACCAGGTGTTCCATCTCATAGTCGGCCTGCGCGATGGTGGTGGCACCGAAGGTGTTGGTTTCGACGATGTCGGCGCCGGCCGCGAAGTACTGGTCGTGAATCTCGCGGATGGTGGCCGGCTGCGTGAGCGACAGCAGCTCGTTGTTGCCCTTGATGTCGCGCGGGAAGTCGGCGAAACGCTCGCCGCGATAGGCGGCTTCGTCGAACTTGTACTGCTGGATCATGGTGCCCATCGCGCCGTCGAGGATTAGGATCCGACGCTCCAGCAGCGCGGGCAGGTCGGCACCGCGTGTGTAGGACGCGGCGAGGGCGGAGCGGGCGGGCAGGGAGGTCGGCATGGCGGACGGACGGCGGGCTCGGGGAAAACCCCATTGTAGCGGGTGCCGGGATGTCGCGCCGGGACTTGTCGGTGCTCGCCCGGTTTGTCAATGAAAACCCCCGCACGGCAGTGCCGGGCGGGGGTTCGATCAGGAAATTCCGGGAAGGGGGGACGGTGCCGAGCCGGCCCGCGAGACGTTGCGCACCATCCTAGGGCAGGCGGTTCGCGGCGGACGGGTCAGTGCAGAACCACCGGTTGCGTCATCAGGTTGTCGAATTGACCGAGGAATTCATCCACTTCGTCGAGCGAGGGCTCGTCCTCGATCAGCTGCTTGACGTGCTCGCGGAAACGCTCGGCCAGTTCGCCATCGATGAAGATCTCGCGCTGCGCATTCTTGTCCATGATTTCGTAGCCACCAGCACTCATTGCGTGATGGCCAACCTGCGGGGCGAACTCGACGACGCAGTAGTTGGGGCTGTTGTAGATCATTTGCATGGCGGCACTCCTCTTCTTGCTGTTGCTTTCAGGCCGAATGCCCCGAAGGTGGGGCGGGCCTGGCCGGTTTCAAGGGGCTGGCGCTGCACGCCCCGCGTGGCTCAGGGCGCATCGGTTAGAGACCGATATCGATGAAACGTTTCCGATTTTCCTCCGGTGCAGGGGCATGGTGACCGCGGATTGTGACGCAAGTTTACCGGGCTGTGTGCTACCCCTTGCGACAACATGGGAAACAGTCGCGAAATCGGTCGAAATTACCGTGCTGGCGAGGCCGCTTGTGGCGCCGATGCGACGGACTCGCGACTTCGGCCGCCAAGGCGGCTTGCATGCTGTCCGAGGATACCGGCGAGGAGAGCGCGGCGGTGTCCCCAAAATAGTCCTGATTAGTCACTTGACTCCGAAGCAGACATGAAATCAAGTATCTTTCGTCAGCTGCTTACGGAGCGTGCGCCATGCCCATGAACAGAATTCAGTTTCAGGCCGGTCTGTCGATGAAAGAATTTCAGGAGCAGTACGGCAACGAAGCGCAATGCGAGGCCGCGCTGGTCGAGTCTCGCTGGCCCGATGGCTGGGTGTGCCCTCGATGCAAGGGCACGC
>JAYFRX010000076.1:0-9545 GCA_040946945.1 Burkholderia sp.
CAGCAGGTCGCCTCGGTCATGCGTGCCGCGTACAAGCTGCCGGCCGACGACGGGCTCGCTCGGCTGAAGGCCCAGGCGGCATGGTTGAAGACCGACCATCCGGACGCGGCGGCCTCGCTGCTTGAGGAGCTTGAGGAAACGTTCACGGTCAACCGCCTGGACCTGACGCCGCGGCTGATCCGCAGCCTGGCGACGACGAACCTGATCGAGAATCCGAACGGCGCAGTGCGCCGCGTCAGCGGCCGGGTCAACCTCTATCGCGATGTCGACATGGCGATGCGATGGGCGGCCACTGGCTTCCTGGAAGCTGAGAAGCGATTCCGTAAGCTCGGCGGTCGACGGACCTCTGGATGCTCGCCGTTGCCTTGCAACGTCCGACCGATAAACGCGTTGACCATGACTTGAAGTCCGCCTAACCTACGAAACCCTGCCGCCCCAACCTTCAACTACGAATGGGACACCGCCGCATTGGCGGCAGGTAAATGCCGCGCGTTCGCAGGAACTGTTGGCGCGCGGCGCGGCTCGACCGACGAATTGTCGGTGCCGAGCACCTTGTTGTGCCGGAACGAGCAGGGCAGGGATTTGCCGTTGCGCGGCCGGCGCGGTTTGAATGCAGCCATCGAGCCTCCTGCCGCTTACTGCGGCAGCTCAGCAAGAATCGTCGATGATGCGGAAACCTTTTCGCCGATCGAGACGCGGGCGCGGCTGCCGATCGGCAAGTACACGTCCACGCGCGAACCAAAGCGGATGAAGCCGTAGCGCTGGCCGCGCGTGAGCGGTTCGCCATTGCGCACGTAGCAGAGAATGCGCCGCGTCACCAGCCCGGCGATCTGCACCGAGGTGACGATATGGTTGCTGCCGGTGTGAATCACCACCGCGTTGCGCTCATTTTCGGTCGAGGCTTTGTCGATTGCCGCGTTCAGGAACGCGCCCGGGAAGTATTCGACCTTGGTGACCGCGCCGTCGACCGGCGAGCGCTGCGAGTGAACGTTGAACACGTTCATGAACACGCTGATCTTGAGCGCCTCGCGGTTCGCGTAGGGGTCATGCGCGGTTTCCACAGCGACGATGCGCCCGTCGGCCGGGCACAGCACCGCATTGGCCTCGGTCGTGATCGGCCGGGCCGGGTCGCGGAAGAACTGCACCACGAAGACGAGCAACAGCCAAAACGGCCAGGCGAGGCCGAAACCCGCGACTGCATGGATCAACAGCGCGATGACGGCAGCGATCGCGATGAACGGCCAGCCTTCTCGCGCGATGATCGGATGAGGGTAATTCATAGTGTGATTCGATGAATTGCAAAGCCCGTAGCATAACAAAAGCCGCCTTAGGCACTGCGGCCTTCGGGCGGTTTTTCGTTGCCGACCCCGGAAACGCGCTATTGTCAAATCTGGTGTACGAGCGATCGGCGGCATGATCAGGCGGCCAGCGGTTGCTGAGCCGGTGTGCTATCGATCACCGGGGTTCCGTCCTTGAAGGGAATGCCCTTCAGAAGCTGTTCGAGCTTGTCGACGCCGCGGATGCGGCGCCACGATTTTCTCGGCGGACTCGATGAGCTTGAACGCCCTGCCGAGGAACGTCGCGCGCGACAGGCAGTTGCGAGTGCGCGTAGTGCGATGACGCACCGTTGCGAACGTCGACTCGATCGGGTTGGTTGTTCTGACGCGCTGCCAGTGTTCTGCAGGAAAGTCGTAGAACGCCAGCAGTTCGTCACGGTCCTTCGTGCGCTTCTCGACAGTTTTTAGATATTTGGCCGAATCCGTCGCGACCAACTGATCGAAAGCGACAAGGGCCTCGGCACGCGTTGCGGCGTGCCAGATTGCTGAGCGTACGGCGGCTCCGGTTTTTCTAGACACAGATTTGGGGTAAAACGCATCCAAACTGGAGTCTGAGATGTTGAAGAGGTAGCCGTGCAGGAAGTTCCGCTGGCGGCGTCTACGGCCGCGCTACGCGCGCCCTCCGTCGCCGCCAGCGCCGCCGAATTCAAGCGCTGGTCCGTCGGGCGCAAACGCGCTGTTGTCCTGCGCTTGCTGCGCGGCGAATCGATTGACCCGGTGTCTCGCGACGTTGGCGTCACGATCGCCGAGCTCGAACAATGGCGCGAACTCGCCCTGGCAGGCATCGAAGCCGGTCTGAAGTCGCGCCAGACCGATCCGTTGGAAGTCAAACTCAAGGAAGCCGTGCATCGCGTCGGCGAACTGACCATGGAGGTCGAAATGCTGCGCATGGAGCGCGAGCGGCAGGAGCGCCGCCCTTTGAGCGCCAGGAGCTCGTCGACATGAGCCACACGATCTCCGCGACAGGCAAACCCTTCGGATTGCAACGGGTATGCCAGGCGCTCGACTTGCCGCGCTCCACGATCTATGCCGAGCGCGCCAGGGCGCTCAACAAGGTCACCCCACTTGCCCCTGTCCGACGTGGCCCGCAGCCCAAGGCGCCCGATCACGAGCGGCTCGCAGCTGTTCGTGCCGATCTGACTCGCACGCCGTTCGTCGGCGAAGCGGCGTGCAAGGTCTGGGCACGCTTG
The DNA here is from genome assembly GCA_040946945.1 of Burkholderia sp. Classification (GTDB taxonomy): domain Bacteria; phylum Pseudomonadota; class Gammaproteobacteria; order Burkholderiales; family Burkholderiaceae; genus Burkholderia. The sequence goes on from JAYFRX010000076.1 coordinate 2,528, forward strand.
CGCATTCAGGAAGGACGACATCCGCGTGTCCCGCGCCCGTGTCTCGCGGCTGATGCGCGAACACAGCCTGCTTTCGCCCATCGGCAACCGCAGAAACCGCCCAATGCTCACGATGGTCGAATGACGACTGATCGGCCTAACGAGAGGTGGGGCGCCGATGGTGCCAAGGTTTAAACCGTCGATGAGGGCCTGGTCTGGATCTTCGCTGCGGTTGATCATTGCGACGCGGCGTGTGTTGGCATCCACGTCACCAAAGTGGGCGACCGCTTTGCCGCACTGGAGCCAATCAGCCAAGGGGTGCGCGAGCAGTTCGGATCGGTCGACGCTGATGTCGGCCGCGGACTGTTCCTGCGAATGGATCACGGCTCGCAGCACAGGTCGGACGATTTCCGCGCCCCGCTCAAGTTCTGGGGGATTACGCCGAGCTACGCCTTCGTCGCTGAGCGCGTAGACCAACGGCGTCGCCGAGCGTTTCAATCGGACCATGAAGGAGCAAGCCATCCACGGACGGCTGTTCAACAACGTTGAAGAAGTTCGTGCTGCCGCCGTCGCGTTCAAGGACCGATACAATCGCGAATGGCGTCTCGAAAAACTGGGCTTCAAGACACCCCTCGAAGCCCGTTAGGCACCGCTCTTGCCACTTGCCGCCTGATCGCAAAATTGTGTCTAAACAACCCGATCCGGTACACCTCAGGGCTGAAACTCAGTGCGCCTCGTCGGCACCCTGCTCGAATGCAGCGGCGGCACGCCCGAGCCGGTCGTTGACGGCGACCCATTCCGCCGTATCCGGCAACTGCTCGATCAGGATGCGCGTGACATGGGCGCGATCCAGCACGCGCAGCAGGCTGTACAGCGCGCGTGCATAGGCCTGAGGCTCCTCGGGAGCCGCGACGAAATGCACACCGTTCGCGGTGGCCCAATCGCGCGCGGTCGACGCACGCGCGACCAGCGCGATCGGTTCGCCGGCCTCGTCGGCCACATCGAGCAGCAGCTCCAGGCGATCGAAGGGCAGCAGCGCCAGCGGCGTGCGCGGCGCGTAATGCGCCTTCAGCGTGCCGGAAGCGCGCGGTGCCGTGGCATCGCTGACGTCGGGCAAGCGCGGCACGATGCCTAGCACCGCAGCGATCTGCTGCGGCGTGACATGGCCGGGCCGCAGCAGCGCCGGAAAACCGCGCGACAGGTCGAGGATGGTCGATTCGATGCCGACCTCGGCCGCGCCGCCGTCGAGAACGTGGACGCTGTCGCCGAACTCGTCGCGCACATGCTGCGTGGTGGTCGGGCTGACATAGCCGAAGCGGTTCGCTGACGGGCCGGCCACGCCGCCGTGGCCGCCGCGCAGCGCGTTGAATGCGGCCAGCAGGCGCTGCGCGACCGGGTGCGAGGGACAGCGCAGCGCAACCGAGTCCTGCCCGCCGCTGACCACGTCGGGAATATGCGCGGCGCGCTTGAGAATCAGCGTGAGCGGCCCCGGCCAGAACGCGTCGATCAGTTTCAGCGCGTCGGCCGGCAGCGCTTCGACCCAGTAGCCCGGATCGCCGCCGGGCGGCAGATGCACGATCACCGGATGATTCGACGGCCGGCCCTTGGCCGTGTAAATCCGCGCCACCGCTTCGGGACTCTCGGCGTCGGCGCCGAGCCCGTAGACGGTTTCGGTCGGAAACGCGACCAGCTGGCCGGCCGCGAGCTTGACAACGGCTTCCTCGATCGCGGCGTTGGGCGGCATCGGCCAGGCAGCGGTCGAACGGGCGTCCGAGCTCATGGTAGCGGGCTCCTCAGTCGAGGGGGATGCGCAGCAGGGTCGCGCACCCTTGCGCGGCCTCGAGCGCCTCGTCGAGCGTGGCGGCCATGAAGTTCACGTGCCCCATCTTGCGGCCGACGCGCGCCTCTTCCTTGCCGTACAGATGCAGATGGGCGGACGGCATCGCAGCCACCTGGTCCCAGGGCGGCGTGATCGGCTCGCTCTCGCCCGTGGCATTGGCGAACCAGATGTCGCCGAGCACATTGAGCATGACGGCCGGCGAATACTGGCACGGGTTACCCAGCCGCAGCCGCGCCATGGCGCGCACCTGCTGCTCGAACTGGCTGACCGAGCAGGCATCGACGGTGTAATGGCCCGAGTTGTGCGGGCGCGGTGCCATCTCGTTGGCGACCATCGAGCCGTCCTCGAGGATGAAGAACTCGACGCACAGCACGCCCACGTAATCGAGTGAATTGGCGATGCGCACCGCCGCCTGCTGGGCCGCGGCCGCGAGCGCGGCATCGGCGGCCGGCGCCGGTGCCACGGTCAGCGACAGGATGCCGTGATGATGGGTGTTCTGCGCAAGCGGGAACACGGTCGAGCGGCCGTCGGCACCGCGCGCTATTAGCGCCGACACCTCGTACTCGAGCGGCAGGCGCTTTTCCAGCACGCAGGGCACGCCGCGCAGCGAGGCGAAGGCGGCGCGCGCCTCGGCGGCGCTCGCCACGCGCACCTGGCCCTTGCCGTCGTAGCCCATGCGGGCCGTCTTGAGGATGCCGGGCAGCACCGCCTCGAAATCGGCATCGGCCAGCGCGGCAAGCGCCTCGGCCGATTCAATCACCGCGTGCGGCGCGACCGGCACGCCCGAGGCGGCGATGAAGCGCTTCTCCGCGATCCGGTCCTGCGCGACCGCCACGCAGCGGCCGGACGGCGCGACGAAGGTGCTGCGAGCCAGGAAATCAAGGCTGGCGGCTGGCACGTTCTCGAATTCGGTCGATACCGCCTCGCAGAGCTCGGCGAGCTCAGTCAGTGCCCCTTGGTCGTCGTAAGCGGCCCGCAGATGGCGGTCGGCCCCCGCGCCGGCGGGACTGCTCGCGTCGGGGTCAAGCACGGCGACGCGATAGCCCATCGATTGGGCCGCGAAGCAGAACATGCGGCCGAGCTGACCGCCGCCGACCATGCCGAGCCAGGCGCTCGGCAGGATCGGTGAAACCGGAGTGGAGTGTGCAGTCATGTCAGTGATCGGTCGCGGCGGGCCATCGTGGGGCTCGCTGCCCGCCGCCGGGGTGATGCCGGAAAGACTTCGGAGCCGCGCGGCTTACAGCGGTGGCAGCACCATCGCGTGCGCGGCCTCGTTCTGGCGCACGCGGAACGCGGCGAGCCGGTTCGCGTAGTCGGTCGAGGTGCCGGTCAGCAGCGAGACCGCGAACAGGCCAGCGTTGGCCGCGCCGGCCTCGCCGATCGCGAAGGTCGCCACCGGCACGCCCTTGGGCATCTGCACGATCGAGTGCAGCGAATCGACGCCCTTCAGGTACTTGCTGGCGACCGGCACGCCCAGCACCGGCACGGTGGTCTTGGCGGCCAGCATGCCCGGTAGGTGGGCAGCGCCGCCGGCACCGGCAATGATCGCGCGCAGGCCCCGCCCGCGCGCCTTCTCCGCATAGTCGAACATCTCGTTGGGCATGCGGTGCGCGGACACGACCTTGGCCTCGTAGGGCACCTTGAACTCCTGCAGGATCGCGACGGCGTGCTTCATCACGTCCCAATCGGAACTGGAACCCATCAGCACGCCGATCAGCGGCGCGCTGTGAGTGTGGGCGGTCTGGACTTCACTCATCGTGGGACGTTTCCTTCGTTATCGACGAACGGCGCTCGCGGCGCGCTCAGGCCAGCGTCTGGCCGGTGATGCGCTCGAGCGCTTCCTGGTACTTGGCGCTGGTCTTGGCGACCACGTCGTCGGGCAACTTCGGTGCCGGCGGTTCCTTCTTCCAGTCCTGCGTCTCGAGCCAGTCGCGCACGAACTGCTTGTCGAAGGACGGCGGGTTGATGCCGACCTGGTACTCGTCGGCCGGCCAGAAGCGCGAGGAATCGGCGGTCAGCGCCTCGTCTATCAGGTACAGCTTGCCGTGCTCGTCGAGGCCGAACTCGAACTTGGTGTCGGCGATCATGATGCCGCGGGTGGCGGTGTAGTCGGCCGCTTCCTTGTACAGGCGGATCGAGATGTCGCGGATCGTGGCGGTCAGCTCGGTGCCGATGCGGCGCTCGCATTCCTCGTAGCTGATGTTCTCGTCGTGGTGGCCCATCTCGGCTTTGGCGGCTGGCGTGAAGATCGGCTCGGGCAGCTTCTGCGCATTTTGCAGGCCCGCCGGCAACTCGACGCCGCACACCGCGCCGCTCGCCGCCTGGTAGTCCTTCCAGCCGCTGCCGGCCAGGTAGCCGCGCACCACCGCCTCGACCAGGATCGGCTCCAGGCGCTTGACCACCACGCCGCGGCCAGCCACCTGCTGGACCTCGTCGGCCACCACCACCGATTCCGGGGCGTTGCTCGTTAGGTGGTTTGGGACGATGTGCGAAAGCTTGTCGAACCAGAAATTGGCCATCTGGTTCAGCACGCGCCCCTTGTTCGGAATCGGCTCACCCATGATCACGTCGAACGCCGACAGACGGTCGGTGGTGACGATCAGCAGCTTGTCGGTGCCGACCGCGTAGTTGTCGCGGACCTTGCCGCGACCGAGAAGCGGCAGCGAACGGAGAGTGGATTCGTAAAGGGTAGACATCGTCGTTTCCCAGAAAATGGGGCCAAACAAAAAAGGAAACGCCGTTCCCCGTCGACAGGCGGGAACGGCGGCTGGACTTCCGGCCGGCACCACCCGGAACCACCGGGCGGCAAACCAGTATGTTAGCGCACGAGCTCGGCGATCTTGTCCAGCGAAACCGGCTTGATCTTGCCGGCCTGGCCTTCGCAGCCGAAGGCCTGGTAGCGGGCGATACAGACCTTCTTGGCGGCTTCGCGCGCGGGCTTCAGGTAGTCGCGCGGATCGAACTTCGACGGGTTCTCGAACAGGTAGCGGCGGATCGCGCTGGTGATCGCCAGACGCAGGTCGGTGTCGATGTTGATCTTGCGCACACCATGCTTGATGCCTTCCTGGATTTCCTCGACCGGCACACCGTAGGTTTCCTTCATGTCGCCGCCGAATTCGCGGATTTCCGCCAGCAGCTCCTGCGGCACCGACGACGAGCCGTGCATCACCAGGTGGGTGTTTGGGATGCGCGCGTGGATTTCCTTGATGCGCTCGATCGACAGGATGTCGCCGGTGGGCTTCTTGGAGAACTTGTAGGCACCGTGCGAGGTGCCGATCGCGATCGCCAGCGCGTCGCACTCGGTCTGCTTTACGAAGTCTGCAGCCTGCTCCGGATCGGTCAGCAGCTGCTCGCGCGTCATGGTGCCTTCGGCGCCGTGGCCGTCTTCCTTGTCGCCCTTCATGGTCTCGAGCGACCCGAGCACGCCCAGTTCGGCCTCGACCGTCACGCCGATCGAGTGCGCCATCTCGACGACCTTGCGCGACACGTCGACGTTGTACTCGTAGGAGGCGACTGTCTTCCCGTCGGCCTGCAGCGAGCCGTCCATCATCACGCTGGTGAAGCCGCTGCGGATCGCCGCCAGGCACACCGCCGGCGATTGGCCGTGATCCTGGTGCATTACCACCGGGATGTGCGGGTAAGACTCGACCGCCGATTCGATCAGGTGGCGCAGGAAGGCCTCGCCCGCGTACTTCCGGGCACCGGCCGAGGCCTGCATGATCACCGGCGTGTTGACCTCGTCGGCCGCCGCCATGATCGCCTGCACCTGCTCCAGGTTGTTCACGTTGAATGCCGGCAGGCCATAACTGTGTTCCGCTGCGTGGTCCAGCAGTTGACGCATTGATACGAGAGACATTGTGGTACTCCATGAATGAAAACCGGTGCGCTCTGTGTACCGGATCCGGTTGTTTAGACACGATTTTGCGATCAGGCGGCAAGTGGCAAGAGCGCTGCCTGACGGGCTTCGAGGGGTGTCTTGAAGACCAGCTTTGCGAGACGCCATTCGCGATTGTATCGGTCCTTGAACGCGACGGCGGCAGCACGAACTTCTTCAACGTTGTTGAACAGCCGTCCGTGGATGGCTTGCTCCTTCATGGTCCGATTGAAACGCCCGGCGACGCCGTTGGTCTGCGGTCCAGCGACGAAGGCGTAGCTCGGCGCAATCCCCCAGAACTTGAGCGGGGCGCGGAAATCGTCCGACCTTTACTGCGAGCCGTGATCCATTCGCAGGGACAGTCCGCGGCCGGCGTCAGCTTCGACCGATCCGAACTGCTCGCGCACCCCTTGGCTGATTGGCTCCAGTGCGGCAAAGCGGTCGCCCACTGTGGTGACGTGGATGCCAACACACGCCGCGTCGCAATGATCAACCGCAGCGAAGATCCAGACCAGGCCCTCATCGACGGTTTGAACCTTGGCACCATCGGCGCCCCACATCTCGTTAGGCCGATCAGCCGTCATTCGACCATCGTGAGCATTGGGCGGTTTCTGCGGTTGCCGATGGGGCGAAAGCAGGCCGTGTTCGCGCATCAGCCGCGAGACACGGGCGTGGGACACGCGGATGTCGTCCTGAATGCGCAAGCGTGCCCAGACCTTGCGCGCCCCTTCGCCGACGAGCGGCGTGCGAGTCAGATCGGCGCGAACAGCTGCGAGCCGCTCGTGATCGGGCACCTTGGGCTTCGGGCCACGTCGGACAGGGGCAAGTGGGGTGACCTTGTTAAGCGCCCTGGCGCGCTCGGCATAGATCGTGGAGCGTGGAAAGTCGCGCACCTGGCATACCCCCGCTGCAATTCGAAGGGTTTGCCTGTCGCGGAAATCGTGTGGCTCATGTCGACGAGCTCCGGACGCTCAAAGGGCGGCGCTCCTGGCGCTCGCGCTCCATGCGCAGCATTTCGACCTCCATGGTCAGTTCGCCGACGCGATGCACGGCTTCCTTGAGCTTGACTTTCAACGGATCGGTCTGGCGCGACTTCAGACCGGCTTCGATGCCTGCCAGGGCGAGTTCGCGCCATTGTTCGAGCTCGGCGATCTGGGCTGCTGCGGGTTTCATGGACACCGAGATAAGGTGGACAATGGAACCGGAGGTAGTAAATGAGAACCAGAAGGCAGTTCAGCAGGGAATTCAAAATCGAGGCGGTGAAGCTGGTCAGGGAGCGTGGCGTGTCGGTTGCGCAGGCGGCTCGGGACCTCGATGTGCATGAG
>JAYFRX010000077.1:0-9350 GCA_040946945.1 Burkholderia sp.
CGCCAGAAACCAGGTCGTCAGCGGCAATTTCGTCTTCTCGAATATCGTTCCGACGATCGACGAGCATTGGTACCGGCAGGACTGGCTCAGGCATTCCCACAGTCGCCGGCCGTTGTAGGCGCTGGCCGTTGTAGGCGCTGGCGTAGCGCGTTCCCTTGCATCGAAGGCACACACCTAGCCATCGGGCCAGCGAGACCCGACCAGCGCGGCCTCGCATTGCGCTTCCTTGCCGTACTGCTCCTGAAATTCTTTCATCGACAGACCGGCCTGAAACTGGATTCTGTTCATGGGCATGGCGCACGCGCCGTCAGCATCTGGCGAACGATACTTCGTTTCATGCCTGCTTCGGAGTCAAGTAACTAATCAGGAAGGGCGACGTTCCTGCCGCTCGCGCTCCATGCGCAGAACCTCGACCTCAATGGTCAGTTTCCCCACGCGAGGCACGGCGTCCTTGAGCTTGACTTCCAGCGGATCGGTCTGGCGTGACTTCAGTCCGGCTTCAATACCGGCCAGGGCAAGCTCACGCCACTGCTCGAGTTCGGCAATGGGTTACGCCGACCTCGCGAGAAACGGCGTCAACGGATTCGCCGCGCAACAAACGCAAGACGACAGCACGTTTGCGCCCGATAGACCACCCTTTGAATGCGACGACGCAGGCGGCGTCTACAGTCGCGCTACGCGCTCCGTGCGGCGCAGCCTGTGCAACCTCACGCATGTCCATTTTCTTCAACATCTCAGACTCCAGTTGGGATGACACGTTTTACCCCAAATTTGTGTCTAGAAAAACCGGAGCCATCACACGATAACGTACGCAGGAAGCGCAGAGCAGTCAAGCAGCAAAAACAGAAATCAAGGGGGCCGTTCGGTCTGGATGAGTTGATCCGGCAAGGCGCGCGGCAGGTTATCCATCAGGCAATCGAGGCGGAATGGGCGGCGTTGCTGGAACAGTATTCGAACGTGAAGACGCTGGACGGCCGGCGCGCGATCGTGCGCAATGGTTATCTACCTGAGCGTGAAATCATCACGGCCATCGGTCCGGTGCCGCTCCAGGCGCAGAAGGTGCGCGACCGTTCGGGCTCGGGGCAAAGTTCAATTGGGACATGGTACGCCGTATCCGCGGGCGTCGGCAGCGCTGCCGTGGCTCTGCCTGCGAGGCGTCTCGACGGGCGACATGAGCGAAGCATTCAGCGTACTACTAGGCGAACAGGCCAAAGGGCTCTCGCCGGACGTCGTGGCGCGGCTGAAGGCGCAGTGAGTGCAAGAATTTGAGCAGTGGAACAAGCGTGATCTGTCGGCTTCACGCTGCGTCTACTGGTGGGCTGACGGCATTCATACCGGCGGCGCGCGCCACGAGGATTCCGACGGTCAGTGTCTACTTGTCGTCCTTGGTGTAAAACCGGATGGAACGAAGGAGCGCGTGGCGATTGCCGACGGGTACCGCAAGTCGAAGGATGCGTGGCTGGAACTCTGTTGCTGGACCTGAAGGCCTGCGGGCTGCAAGCGGGGCCACTGCTGGCCAGCGGCGGTGGGAGAAGTCTGTCCGCAAACACGGCATCAGCCTTGCTGGTTTCACAAGATCGGAAATGTACTGAACGCCTTGCCAAAATCGCAGCACGCTCGCGGGAAGGCAGCGCGCTCAGCAATCTGGCACGCGGCAACGCGTGCCGAGGCCCTTGTCGCTTTCGATCAGTTGGTCGCGACGGATTCGGCCAAATATCTGAAAGCTGTCGAGAAGCTCACGAAGGACCGTGACGAACTGCTCACGTTCTACGACGTTCCTCGGCATGGCGTTCAAGCTCATCGAGTCCGCCCAAAAAAATCGTGGCGCCGCATCCGCGGCGTCAACAAGCGTGAACAGCTTCTGAAGGGCATTCCCTTCAAGGACGGAACCCCGGTGATCGATAGCACGCCGGCTCAGCAGCTGCTGGTCGCCTGATCATGCCGCCGATCGCTCGTACACCAGATACAGAAGCAGGCCCGATGCGAGATCCGGCGCGCCGGCCAGGATCTCGATCCGCGCACGGCTGATCTGCATTGACGAACTGATCTGTGCTCGCCAAGTGGATTGAGCGGGTCGCGGCCGGCGGCTCGAGACGTACCGCCGGGTCGCGACTCACGCGATCCGGCGGCAGGATCAGCCAGCCGTCGGCTGTGAGGCCGGCGCGAGTGCCGCCGCCGGCTTGCTGTAGTCGACCGGGGCATCGGTTTCGCGCGGCTGGTCGCCGTTGTGCTCGATCCAGCCGCCGCCCAGCGCGCGATACAGGTCGACCAGGTTAGTCCAGCGCGCGAGGCGCGCCGAGATCAGCGTGGTCTGTGCCGTGTACAGGTCCGTCTGGGCCGTCAGCACCGTCAGGTAGCTGTCCACGCCATTGCGGTAGCGCAGGTCCGACAGATCGTAGCGACGCTGCTGCGCCTCTTCGTTGCGCGCCAGCGCGGCGATCTGCTGGTCGTAGGTGCCGCGTGCCGCCAGCCCGTCCGACGCTTCCCGGAACGCCGCCTGGATCGCCTTCTCGTAGTTCGCGATCTCGATACGCTTCTGAACGTGCGCAAGGTCCAGGTTCGTGATGTTCGAGCCACCCTCGAAGATCGGCAGGGCGATATTCGGCGCGAACGACCAGGCCGCCGTGCCCGCCTTGAACAGGCCCCCCAGCGTCGGGCTCGCCGTGCCGAGCGCGGCCGTCAGCGAGATCTTCGGGAAAAAGGCCGCGCGGGCCGCCCCGATGTTCGCATTGGCCGCCAGCAGCGTCTGCTCCGCTTCCATGATGTCGGGACGGCGCGTCAGCAGGTCCGAGGGCAGGCCCGCCGGGATGTCGGTCAGCAGGTTCTGCGAATCCAGCGGCAGACCTGCCGGCAGACCGTCGGGCAGCGGCTCGCCGATCAGTAGCACCAGCGCGTTCACGGCTTGCGCACGGTCGCGAGCCTCGGCCTGCTGGGCTGCCAGCGCCTGCTCCACCAGCGTCTGCGCCTGGCGCAGGTCCAGTTCCGAGCCCGTGCCGTTGTCGAACTGCAGCTTGGTCAGATTGTAGGAGTCCTGGGCAGTCTTCAGCGTGTCTTCGGTGACCTTGAGCAGATCATCCGTCGACTGCAGCGTCAGGTACTGGTCCGCCACCTGCGAGATCAGCGAGATCTCCGCCGCCTTGCGGGCCTGCGCCGTCGACAGGTACTGCGCCAGGGCCTGGTCCTTCAGGCTCTGGATCCGGCCGAATAGGTCCAGCTCCCACGAGGCCGACAGGCCAACGTTGTAGCTGCGCGTGATGAGCGGCACCCCCGTGGTAGAGACACCGGCCGGAAGCCGTTGCGTGCTGCCGCTTCCGGTGCCGTCCAGCGTCGGGAACAGCCCGGCGCGCGTGATCTGATACTGCGCGCGCGCCGCCTCGATGTTGAGCACCGAGACGCGTAGATCGCGGTTGTTCTTCAAGGCGATTTCGATCAGCGCCTGCAGGCGCTGATCGGCGAAGAAGTTGCGCCAGCCGATGTCGGCGGCAGCCTGGCAATTGGCGCTACGCGCACCGTCCACGCCCGGCTGCGTCGCGTAGACGCCGTCGGACGGGAAGCTGCCCGACACGGGCCCATCGGGGCGCTGGTAGTGCGGCGCCATCGTACAACCCGTGGCGACGAGCGCGAATGCCATTGCAGTCAAAACGAGTTTTCGCATGGTCATCAATGTTCCTTGTTGCCCTCGCCGCCTTCCTGCGTGCGATGCGCGTGTTCCTGCGCGAGACGCAGCGCCTCGTCGGCATCTTCCTTCTCGCCGCCGAAGATCGCGCGCACCTTCACGAAGAACATCGGGACCGTGAAGATTGCGAGGAAAGTCGCGGTCAGCATCCCGCCGATCACGCCGGTACCGATTGCGTGCTGGCTGGCCGAACCCGCGCCGTTGCTGATCGCCAGCGGCAGCACGCCGAAGATGAACGCGAGCGAGGTCATCAGGATCGGGCGCAGCCGCAGCCTTGTCGCCTCCAGCGCCGCCTCGACCGGCCCCATCTTCTCCCCGACCTGCAGCTCGCGCGCGAACTCGACGATCAGGATCGCGTTCTTCGCCGACAGGCCCACCGTGGTCAGCAGGCCGACCTGGAAGAACACGTCGTTCTCGAGACCACGCAGTGTCGCCGCCAGCAGTGCGCCGATCACGCCTAGCGGCACCACCAGGATCACCGAGAACGGGATCGACCAGCTTTCGTACAGCGCCGCCAGACACAGGAACACCACCAGGATCGAGATCGCGTAGAGGATCGGTGCCTGCGAACCCGACTGAATTTCCTGGTATGACAGACCCGTCCAGGAGTAGCCGATACCGGCCGGCAGCTTCTGCGCAAGCGCCTGCATGGCCGTCATCGCCTGGCCGGTACTCTTGCCCGGCGCCGCCTGGCCCTGGATTTCCACCGCCGAGATGCCGTTGTAGCGCTCCAGCTTCGGCGAACCGTAGGTCCAGTGGCCGGTCGCGAAGGCGCTGAACGGCACCATCCCGCCCGCGCCATTGCGCACGTACCAGATATTCAGGTCTTCAGGCGTGGTGCGGAACGGCGCATCGGCCATCACGTACACCTTCTTGATACGACCATCCGTATCGAGAAAGTTGTTGACGTACTGCGAGGCCCAGGCAATCGAGAAGGTCTGGTCAATCGCGGATGCCGTCACGCCGAGCGCGTTGGCCTTCTCGCGGTCGATATCGACCTTGTACTGCGGCGTGTCGTTCAGGCCGTTCGGACGCACGCCCTGCAGTGTCCGATTCTTGGCGGCCAGGCCGAGCAGCTGGTTGCGCGCCGCCATCAGCGCGTCGTGGCCGAGGCCCGCGTTGTCGGTCAGCTCGAAGTCGAAGCCCGCGGCGGTACCGAGTTCAGGGATCGACGGCGGGTTAAACGGGATCACGATCGCGTCCTCGTAGCCCGCGTAGCGGCCGAACATCCGCCCGATCAGCGCCTGCACCTTCTGGTTGACATGCTGACGCGAGGCGTAGTCCTTCAGCTTCACGAACACCAGGCCCGCGTTCTGGCTGCGGCCGGCGAAGCTGAAGCCGTTCACGGTGAACGCTGACTCGACGATGTCCTTCTCATCGTTAAGCACGTAGTCCGAAATGTTCTTCAGCGTGCGCGCGGTGGTCTCCTGGGTGGAGCCCGAGGGCGTCTGCACGATCACGAACATCAGACCCTCGTCCTCATCGGGCAGGAAGGACTTCGGCAGGCGCACGAACAGCAGCCCGACCGCGACGATCACCACCAGATAGACGATCAGCCAGCGGCCCGAACGCTTGATCACATGGTGCACGCCCTTGTGATAGTTGTCGCGGCTACGGTTGAAGGTCCGGTTGAACCAGCCGAAGAAGCCCTTCTTCTCCTCGTGATGCCCTTGAGGGGTCGGCTTGAGGATGGTCGCGCAGAGCGCCGGCGTCAGGATCAGGGCCACCAGCACCGACAGCACCATCGCCGAGACGATAGTCAGCGAGAACTGGCGATAAATCGCGCCCACCGAGCCGCCCGAGAAAGCCACCGGCACGAACACCGCTGACAGCACCAAGGCCACGCCCACCAGCGCGCCGGTGATCTGACCCATCGCCTTCTTAGTCGCGTCCTTCGGCGAAAGTCCCTCCTCCGACATCACCCGCTCGACGTTCTCGACCACCACAATCGCATCGTCCACCAAGAGGCCGATCGCGAGCACCAGGCCGAACATCGACAAGGTGTTGATTGAAAAGCCCACCGCCGACATGATCGCGAAGGTACCCAGCAGCACCACCGGCACCGCGATGGTCGGGATGATCGTCGCCCGCAGGTTCTGCAGGAACAGGTACATCACCAGGAACAGCAGCACGATGCCTTCCAGCAGCGTCTTGACCACTTCTTCGATCGACAGGCGCACGAACGGCGTCGTGTCATACGGGTACTTGACGGTCAGGCCGTGCGGGAAGTACTTCGACAGCAGGTCGAGTTTAGCGCGTACCGCGTTCGCCGTCTGCAGCGCATTGGCGTTGGTGGCGAGCTGGATACCGAGACCTGCCGTCGGCCGACCGTTGTACTTGGTGTCGAAGTTGTAGTTTTCGCCACCCAAGCTCAGCTTCGCGACATCCTTCAGGCGCACCTGAGAACCATCCTGGTTGACCTTCAGCAGGATGTTGCCGAACTGCTCGGGCGTCTGCAGCAAGGTCTGCTCGGTGATGGTCGCCTGCAGCGCCGTGCCCGGCACCGCCGGCGTGCCGCCGATCTGGCCGCCCGCGATCTGCACGTTCTGCGAGGTGATCGCGCTGGTCACGTCGACCGGCGTCAGCGCGTAGTTGGTCAGCTTGTTCGGATCAAGCCAGATCCGCATTGCATACTGCGAGCCGAACAGCGTGACGGTACCGACGCCGTTCAGACGGCTGATCGGATCCTCCACGTGTGAGGCCACGTAGTTCGCGAGGTCGTACTTGTTCATGCTGCCGTCTTCGGACACAAAGGCGAGCACCAGCAGGAAGCTGCTGCTCGACTTGGTAACCTTCAGACCCAGCTGCTGCACGACCTGCGGCAGGATCGGCGTGGCCAGCGACAGCTTGTTCTGCACCTGCACCTGCGCGATGTCCGGATTGGTGCCGGCCGCGAACGTCAGCGTGATGGTCGACGTACCCGAATCGTCACTGGTGGACGACATGTACAGGAAGTTGTCCAGACTGCTCATCTGCTGCTCGATCACCTGGGTGACCGTGTCCTCGACCGTCTTCGCCGAAGCGCCCGGGTAGGTAGCGGAAATCTGGATCGACGGCGGCGCGATGGTCGGATACTGGGCGATCGGCAGCGTGAAGATCGACGCGATACCCGCCAGCATCAGAATGATGGCGATCACCCAAGCAAAAATCGGGCGATCGATAAAAAACTTTGCCATGAAACAGCCCCCCCTGTGATTACGCGCCCGAAGCTGCCGCCGAACCGCTGGCCCGCACCGCGGACGACGCACCCGAGGCACCGGCTGCGCCCGAGTTCATGTCGCTGGCCGCGCTCGGCAGGCTGGTCGGATCCTTGCCCGCATTCTGGTCGAGCGACAGCTGCGCCGCCACCGGCTTGACCGTCATGCCCGGCTGGACCTTGCCCACGCCCTGCACGATCACGCGGTCGCCCGGCTGCAGGCCGCCCTCGACGATCCAGTTCTGGTTATAGGTGCCCGAGGTCTGCAGCACGCGCAGCGCGATCTTGTTGTCGGGGCCGACCACCAGCGCCGTCGCCTGGCCCTTCGGATCATGCTGCACGCCGATCTGCGGTACCAGGAAGGCGTTGTCGTTGCTGCCTTCGTCGATGCGCGCGCGCACGAACATGCCCGGCAGCAGCACGTGGTTAGGGTTAGGGAACAGCGCGCGAATCGTCACCGAGCCGGTGGTCTGGTCGACCGTCACGTCGGTGAACTGCAGCTTGCCCTCGAGCGGGTAGGTCTTGCCATCTTCCAGCACCAGCTTGACCTTGGCCGCGTTCGGCCCGCTCGTCTTGATCCGGCCGCTCTGGATGTCCTGGCGCAGCTGCAAGCCATCCAGGCTCGATTGCGTGAGGTTGACGTACATTGGATCGAGCTGCTGCAGCGTCGACATCAGCGTCGACTGGCTGGCCTGCACATAGGCACCCGGCGTGACCTGCGAGATGCCGATGCGGCCAGTGATGGGTGACAGCACGTCGGTATAGCCGAGGTTAATCTGCGCAGTGTCGACCGCGGCCTTGCCCGAGGCCACGTCGGCCGCGGCCTGGCAGGCCGAGGCCACGGCGTTGTCGTAGTCCTGCTTGCTGACCGCGTTCGAGGCCACCAGCACCTTGAAGCGCGCCGCCTGCGCGTTGGTGGAGGCGAGGTTCGCCTGGGCCCGCGCGAGCGTGGCCTTGGCGCTGTTCAACTGGGCGATGTAGGGTGCCGGATCGATCTTGTAGAGGCGTTGCCTCGCCTTGACGTCGGCACCTTCGGTGAACTCGCGACGCAGCACGATACCGTCCACCCTTGCCCGCACCTGGGCAACCAGGAAGGCATTGGTGCGGCCCGGCAGCTCGGTCACGACCGGCACCGATTGCGGCTGTAATGGCATGATGCCGACTTCCGGCGCCTGCTGTTGCGGTGCCGATTCTTTTTTTCCACAGGCGGCAAGGAAGACTGCTGCCGCGGCGACACTGATTAAGCGGTATGGAACCCGTTCGACGCGCATAGAACGACCTCGTTCGTAACAAAAGAAGTAAGTGCTTGGCCTGGGGCCGCGACACGAATGGAATGCGGCCTGCGGTGCCGATCGAACACCCTCAGAAATGCACGACTGCGAATACGATAAAGGCACGCATGCCGCCGTGCCGGGGGACGCCGCGCGACAGCCGCGGCGGAAATACGGGAGGGAAATCAGCAGAGGAGGATATTAACTGATTGCCGCATGGGTATTCGATCTACTGCTTGGGTCCTGCGATCGCAGATCGTATTGTATATACGTTCATGTATGCATGTAAAAGGTGTTCATGAACGATGCAAATTATGTACCGGATCGGGTTGTTTAGACACAATTTTTCGATCAGGCGGCAAGTGGCAAGAGCGGTGCCTGACGGGCTTCGAGGGGTGCCTTCGAGCCCAGTTTTTCGAAACGCCATTCGCGATTGTATCGGTCCTTGAGCGCGACGGCGGCGGCACGAACTTCTTCAACGTTGTTGAACAGCCGTCCGTGGATGGCTTGCTCCTTCATGGTCCGATTGAAACGCGCGGCGACGCCGTTGGTCTGCGACTCAGCGACGAAGGCGTAGCTCGGCGTAATCCCCCAGAACTTGATCCTGAGCGCGGAAATCGTCCGACCTGTACTGCAAGCCGTGATCCATTCGCAGGGACAGTCCACGGCCGGCATCAGCTTCGCCCGATCCGAACTGCTCGCGCACCCCTTGGCTGATTGGCTCCAGTGCAGCAAAGCGGTCACCCACTTTGGTGACGTGGATGCCAACACACGCCGCGTCGCAATGATCAACCGCAGCGAAAATCCAGACCAGGCCCTCATCGACGGGCGGTGTCCCAAAAATAGTCCTGGTTAGTTACTTGACTCCGAGACCATCAACACAAAGCGCGGATGAGGTTTTGTCGTAACGGCGGCCCGAAGCAGGCGCGGCGCCATCGCCGGCAAATCGAAACGGCGGTTGAAACGGTAGGCGAATTCAGCGAGATAGCGATGGGCATATTGGGCGTGATCGATAGCGTGGTACGTGCCCTTGAGGGCCGTTTTCAGGTTGCCGAGCATCGTGTTGACCCAGCGGAACTCGGGGCGCTGCGCGGCCTGACGGCCACCGCCCGTGACATGGCGCTCATGACTGGCAGCCTTTTGCGTCACGCCGTCGAAACACCACAGGCCATCGGAAACGACGCACGCGGTGGGCATCAGGCTGCTG
>JAYFRX010000078.1:0-9333 GCA_040946945.1 Burkholderia sp.
GTGACGCAAAAGGCTGCCAGTCATGAGCGCCATGTCACGGGCGGTGGCCGTCAGGCCGTGCAGCGCCCCGAGTTCCGCTGGGTCAACACGATGCTCGGCAACCTGAAAACGGCCCTCAAGGGCACGTACCACGCTATCGATCACGCCAAATATGCCCATCGCTATCTCGCTGAATTCGTCTACCGTTTCAACCGCCGTTTCGATTTGCCCACGATGGTGCCGCGCCTGCCTCGGGCCGCCGTTACGACAAAACCTCATCCGATCCGTGTGTTGAGGGTATCGGAGTAGAGTAACTAATCAGGTCTGTATTTGTCTCCTGGGTCGCGCGCGCCGTCACCGTCGAGCGCGACATGACATGGCACGTTTGCGTTAAACCGTCATCGGATTGGGCTTCGACGGATCGAGGTCATACTTCTTGATCGCCTCGGCGACGACCTTGCGGTCGCTCGTGCCTTCGTCGGCCAGCGCGTTCAGCGCGGCGACGGTCACCCAGTAGCGGTCCACCTCGAAGAAGTGGCGCAGCGCCTTGCGGGTGTCCGAACGGCCGTAGCCGTCGGTACCGAGCACCACGAAGCGGCGGTCGATCTGGCCGCGGATCTGGTCGACCAGCACGCGCACGTAGTCGGTCGATGCGATAACCGGGCCTTGTGTGTCCTTCAGCAGCTTCTGGACATGCGACAGACGGCGCTCCTCAGTCGGGTTCAGCAGGTTCCAGCGCTCGACGTCATGGCCTTCGCGCGCCAGTTCGGTGAAACTCGGCACGCTCCAGAGGTCGGCGGCGACGCCCCAGTCGTGCTTCAGCAGGTCGGCGGCGGCGATCACTTCGTTGAAGATCGTGCCCGCGCCCAGCAGCTGTACGCGCGGCACCTTCTGGTCGGCCTCGGCCTTCTTGAACGAGTACATGCCCTTGATGATGTCGGCCGCCACGTGCTCGCCCTGCGGGATCGCGGGGTGCTCGTAGTTCTCATTCATCACCGTGATATAGTAGTACACGTCTTCCTGGTCGGCCACCATGCGCTGCAGGCCGTTCTGGATGATCACCGCGAGTTCATAGCCGAAGACCGGGTCATAGCTGACGCAGTTCGGCACCGAAGCCGCCCACAGCAGCGAGTGGCCGTCCTCGTGCTGCAGGCCTTCGCCGTTCAGCGTGGTCCGGCCGGCCGTGCCGCCCAGCAGGAAGCCGCGCGAACGCATGTCGCCGGCGGCCCAGGCCAGGTCGCCGATACGCTGAAAGCCGAACATCGAATAAAAGATGTAAAACGGCACCATGATCTCGTTGTGCGTCGAGTACGACGTTGCCGCCGCGATCCAGTCGCACATGCCGCCCGCTTCGTTGATGCCTTCCTGTAAGATCTGGCCGGTTTCCGATTCTTTGTAGAACATCAGCTGGTCGGAATCTTCCGGCACGTACTTCTGGCCCTGCTGGTTCCAGATGCCGATCTGGCGGAACAGGCCTTCCATGCCGAAGGTACGCGACTCGTCCGGCACGATCGGCACCACGCGCTTGCCCAGCGCCTTGTCCTTGAGCAGGATGTTCAGGATCCGCACGAAGGTCATGGTGGTCGAGATCTCGCGGCCTTTGCCGGTACCCTTGAGCAGCGGCTCGAAGGCGTCGAGCACCGGCACCGGCAGCGATTCCGCTTTCTGGCGGCGCTGCGGCAGGTAGCCGCCGAGCGCCTGGCGGTGCTGGCGCATGTACTCGAGTTCCTTCGAACCTTCCTCGAACTTCAGGTAGGGCACGTCGCCGATCACGTCGTCCGAGATCGGCAGACGGAACTGGTCGCGGAAGCGCTTCAGCTGCTCAACCGGCAGCTTCTTCTGCTGGTGCGTGGTATTCATGGCCTGGCCAGCCTCGCCCATGCCGTAACCCTTGATGGTCTTGGCCAGGATCACGGTCGGCGAGCCCTTCGAGTTGCTCGCCTCATGGAACGCCGCGTAGATCTTGTGAGGGTCATGGCCGCCACGGTTCAGGTTCCAGATGTCGTCGTCGGACCAGTCGGCGACCAGCGCCTTCAGTTCCGGCGCGTTGAAGAAGTGCTCGCGCACATAGGTGCCCGATTCCGACTTGTAGGTCTGATACTCGCCGTCGACCACGTCCATCATGCGGCGCATCAGGGTGCCGCTCTTGTCGCGCGCGAACAGCGCATCCCAGCGGCTGCCCCAGATCACTTTGATGACATTCCAGCCGGCACCGCGGAATTCCGATTCGAGTTCCTGGATAATCTTGCCGTTGCCGCGCACCGGGCCGTCCAGGCGCTGCAGGTTGCAGTTGATCACGAACACCAGATTGTCCAGTCGCTCGCGGCTGGCCATGCCGATCGCGCCGAGCGATTCCGGCTCGTCGGTCTCGCCGTCGCCGAGGAAGGCCCAGACCTTGCGGCCCTGTGTCTTGGCGATGCTGCGCGCTTCCAGATACTTCATGAAGCGGGCTTGATAGATCGCCATGATCGGGCCGAGGCCCATCGAGACGGTCGGGAACTGCCAGAAATCGGGCATCAGCCACGGATGCGGGTACGACGAGATGCCGTTGCCGCCGACTTCCTGGCGAAAGTTATCGAGCTGATCCTCCGACAGGCGGCCGAGCAGGAAGGCGCGCGAGTAGACGCCCGGCGAGGAATGACCCTGCACGAACACCAGGTCGCCGCCGTGCTCGGCGGACGGCGCATGCCAGAAGTGATTGTAGCCGACGTCATAGAGCGTCGCGGCTGAGGCGAACGAAGCGATATGGCCGCCCACATTGGTGTCCTTGCCGGCGCGCAGCACCATCGCCAGCGCGTTCCAGCGTGTGTACGAACGGATGCGGTGCTCGAGATCCTGGTCGCCCGGGTTCTTGGACTGCTGGTCGAGCGGGATGGTGTTGATGTAGGGGGTATTCGCGGAAAACGGCAGATGTTCGCCGTTCATGCGGGCGAACTCGATCTGCTTCTCGATGAGGTAGTGCGCGCGGCCAGGACCGGCGTACGAGATCACGCCGTTCAGAGCTTCAAGCCATTCGACGGTTTCCTGGGCATCTTCGTCGTGCTCGGCGGCCACATACTTCATCACTTCGTTCGGTACAGTGGACATACTCGTCTCCTGGGTCCTGAGTGGAGGATCGCGCTGCGTGCAGACGACGTGATTCCAGCAGGCTGCGGTAAGCTCCGGCGGATTGTAAAGACCCTCGGCGGGCTGGCGCAACAAAATTTTCGAGTTATGATATTGTTTTTTACAATACGAGATTTTATGCCGCTGCACCTTTAGCGTCTTGGCCCATCCGCGATACCGCGATAAATTTCGTTTTCGGTTCAACAATGCGCGACGCCGTTTTGTCCGCATGGCCCTGCGCTACAATGCATGCCATGTTGACCGATCGGCTATTCGCACGCTCGGCGCGAGCGTCCGGTGCGCCGGCCGAGTCGAAGCCGTGCCGTTGGCACCACGGCCCGTGGTGGTCCAATTCTTATCTGTTGACGCCGCTGCTGTCGATCCTGGTGTTCCTGGTGGTGATGAGCCTCATCCTGTGGAGCCTCAACCGCCGCGAGCAACAGCAGCAGGAAGACACCCTCTACCGCAACGTCGCCTGGGCGCAGCAGCAGATCCGCCTGTCGATGACAAACGCCCAGGAGCAACTGCAGGCCTTCGCGCGCGACATCGCGCTGGGCCGCGTCGACGAGCACGGCTTCCAGTCCGGCGTTGGCGACGTGATGCAGGCGCATCCCGAGATCCCCTACTTGAACTGGTATGTCGCACTCGGCATCGCGCGCTGGCCGGACATGCAGATCCAGGCGCTGGGCCAGCGCCTGGCCAAACCGAACGACGCCCAGCTGGCCGAGATCGTGCGTGGTGCCTGGTCGGACGCCAAGGAAACGCGCCGGCAGGCCTACGCGGCAATAGCCTACGACGATTTCGGCAACGGCTTCGTGACTCTGCAGACCCCGGTGATGCGCGACCGTGAATACCTGGGCTCGATCGCCGCGGTGTTCTCGGTCGAGGGCATCCTCAAGCACGACATCCCGCCCGAGCTGTCGGCCAAGTACAAGATCTCGATCACCGACGTCAACAATCGCGAGCTGGCCTCGACCTCCTCGCGCCCGCGCCTACCGCGCGACGCCCATTACGACCTGCCGCTGGACCCGCCCGGCCAGGGCCTGACGGTACGCGTCTACGCCTACCCGCAAATGACGAACCTGACGAACAACACGCTCGTCTGGTTGGTCGCGGGCCTGTCCTGCTTCGTGCTCTGGAGTCTGTGGAGCCTCTGGAAGCACACCCGCCAGCGCTTCGAGGCGCAGCAGGCGCTGTACGCGGAAGCCTTCTTCCGGCGCGCGATGGAGAATTCGGTGCTAATCGGCATGCGCGTGCTGGACATGCACGGCCGCATCACCCACGTGAACCCGGCTTTCTGCCGCATGACGGGCTGGGACGAGGCCGACCTGGTCGGCAAGACCGCGCCCTTCCCCTACTGGCCGCGCGACGCCTATCCCGAGATGCAGCGCCAGCTCGCCATGACGCTGCGCGGCAAGGCTCCCTCCTCGGGCTTCGAGTTGCGGGTGCGCCGCAAAGACGCCTCGATGTTCCATGCGCGGCTCTACGTCTCGCCGCTGATCGACAGCTCGGGCCGCCAGACCGGCTGGATGTCGTCGATGACCGACATCACCGAGCCCAAACGCGCGCGCGAGGAACTGGCCGCTGCCCACGAGCGCTTCACCACCGTGCTGGAGAACCTGGACGCCGCGGTCTCGGTGCTGGCCGCCGACGAAGCCGAGTTGCTGTTCGCCAACCGCTACTACCGCCACCTGTTCGGGATCCGCCCCGACGGCCACCTGGAACTGTCCGGCGGCGGCTTCGACAGTACCCAGGCTTCCTCCGACTCGATCGACCTAGTCGACGCCTTCGCCGGCCTGCCGGCCACGGCGCTCACGGAGAGTACCGCCGACACGCAAGAAATCTACGTCGAGAGCATCCAGAAGTGGTTCGAGGTGCGTCGTCAGTACATCCAGTGGGTGGACGGCTATCTCGCGCAGATGCAGATCGCCACCGACATCACCACCCGCAAGAAGGCCCAGGAGCTGGCCCACCAGCAGGAAGAGAAGCTGCAGTTCACCAGCCGCCTTATGACAATGGGCGAGATGGCCTCGTCGATCGCGCACGAGCTGAACCAGCCGCTGGCGGCCATCAACAACTACTGCTCGGGCACCGTGGCACTGGTCAAGAGCGGCCGCGGCACCGCCGAGACGCTCCTGCCAGCGCTCGAGAAGACCGCCCAGCAGGCGCTGCGCGCCGGCATGATCGTCAAGCGCATCCGCGAATTCGTGAAGCGCAGCGAGCCCAAGCGGCAGGCCGCGCGCGTGGCCGACATCGTGGCCGACGCGGTAGGCCTGGCCGAGATCGAGGCGCGCAAACGGCGAATCCGGATCGTCACAGAAATTCGCACGAGAATGCCTATCATTTATGTCGACTCCGTGCTAATTGAGCAGGTGTTGATGAACCTGATGAGGAACGCGGCTGACGCGATGGGCGAGGTCAAGAATCCGAACGCCGACAGCCTGATCCGCGTGGTGGCCGACATCGAGGCCGGCTTCGTCGACATCCGCGTGATCGACCAGGGCCCGGGCGTCGACGAGGCTTCCGCCGAGCGCCTGTTCGAACCGTTCTACAGCACCAAGTCCGACGGCATGGGCATGGGGCTCAACATCTGTCGTTCGATCATCGAGTCGCACCGCGGTCGACTCTGGGTCGTCAACAATATCGAGGCGGCCGGCCGAGTTTCCGGCGCGACGTTCCATTGCAGCCTGCCCATCGGGGCACCCGAGGACCACGGCCGCAGCGGCGTGGCATCACATACTGTTACGGGAGAGATATGAATAGCGCTGCCCCCCCCCCTCAGGAAACCGTCTTTGTCGTTGACGATGACGAGGCCGTGCGCGATTCGCTGCGCTGGCTGCTGGAGGCGAACGGCTATCGTGTGCAATGCTTCTCGAGCGCCGAACAGTTTCTCGATGACTACCAGCCGGCCCAGCAGGTCGGCCAGATCGCCTGCCTGATCCTCGACGTGCGGATGTCGGGCATGAGCGGCCTGGAACTGCAGGAGCGCCTGATCGCCGACAACGCCACGCTGCCGATCATCTTCGTGACGGGCCACGGCGACGTGCCAATGGCAGTCTCGACCATGAAGAAGGGCGCAATGGACTTCATCGAGAAGCCCTTCGATGAGGCCGAGCTGCGCAAGCTTGTCGAGCGCATGCTCGACAAGGTCTGCAACGAGAGCAAGAGCGTCCAGGAGCAGCACGCCGCCAGCGAGCGCCTGTCCAAGCTGACCGCGCGCGAGCAGCAGGTGCTCGAGCGCATCATCGCCGGGCGCCTGAACAAGCAGATCGCCGACGATCTCGGCATCAGCATCAAAACGGTCGAGGCGCACCGCGCCAACATCATGGAAAAGCTCAACGTCAACACGGTCGCGGACCTGCTGCGTCTCGCGCTGTCGAAGAAGCAGGCCTGAGCACGTCACGCGCCGCCCTGCCGCCCCGACCCGCCTCCCCGATGATCGACCCCGCCGCGCGGCAGGCCCGGGGTGGCCCATAGAGCCCGGCGCGGCCCTGGTCCGCCCATGACGCCGCCTGTCACGCCCATCCCATCCATCGCGCCGCCATGGCACCCCATCGCCGGATCGATGTCGGGTCCCGGCAGGCGATGGGTATAATCCCACCTGATTAGTTACTTGACTCAGAAGCAGGCATGAAACGAAGTATCGTTCGCCAGATGCTTACGGAGCGTGCGCCATGCCCATGAACAGAATCCAGTTTCAGGCCGGTCTGTCGATGAAAGAATTTCAGGAGCAGTACGGCAACGAAGCGCAATGCGAGGCCGCGCTGGTCGGGTCTCGCTGGCCCGATGGCTGAGTGTGCCCTCGATGCAAGGGAACGCGCTACGCCAGCACTTACAACGGCCGGCGACTGTGGGAATGCCTGAGCCAGTCCTGCCGGTACCAATGCTCGGCGATCGTCGGAACGATATTCGAGAAGACGAAATTGCCCCTGACGACCTGGTTTCTGGCGATCTACCTGGTGACGCAGAGCAAGAACGCCATCAGCGGACTGGAGCTCAAACGCCAGCTGGGCGTGAGCTACAAGACGGTCTGGCTCATCAAGCACAAGTTGCTGGAGACCATGTGGCTGCGCGAAGAGCGACGCCGGCTCGACGAACGGGTCGAGGTCGACGACGCGTATCTGGGCGGGGAACGCTCCGGCGGTAAGGCTGGGCGTGGCGCGCCCGGCAAGACGCCGTTTGTAGCGGCCATGCAGACCTCTGACGATGGCCGTCCTGTGTTCATGCGGGTCTCGCCCGTGCCGGGCTTTACCAAAGCGGCCCTTGAGGTCTGGGCGGCCAGCAGCCTGATGCCCACCGCGTGCGTCGTTTCCGATGGCCTGTGGTGTTTCGACGGCGTGACGCAAAAGGCGGCCAGTCATGAGCGCCATGTCACGGGCGGTGGCCGTCAGGCCGCGCAGCGCCCCGAGTTCGGCTGGATCAACACGATGCTCGGCAACCTGAAAACGGCCCTCAAGTGCACGTACCAGGCTATCGATCACGCCAAATATGCCCATCGCTATCTCGCTGAATTCGCCTACCGTTTCAACCGCCGTTTCGATTTGCCCGCGATAGTGCCGCGCCTGCTTCGGGCCGCCGTTACGGCAAAACCTCATCCACGCCGTGTGTTTAGGGCGTCCGAGTAAAGTAACTAATCAGGCCATATTTTGCAGCGGCGGCCCCCGCCGGGCCCCCGAACCGGCTTTTCCCTATTTGGATCGAATTCCACCATGACAGCCACCCTGATCGACGGCAACGCCCTTTCGAAGACCCTGCGCGCGCAAGCGGCCGAACACGCCGCCGCGCTGAGCGCGCGCGGCCATCGCCCCGGCCTCGCGGTCGTGCTGGTCGGCGACAACGCGGCCAGCGAAGTCTATGTCCGCAACAAGATCAAGGCTTGCGAGGACAACGGCTTCTACTCGAAGAAAGACGTCTACCCAGCGACGCTGTCGGAAGCCGACCTGCTGTCCCACATCCACGCGCTGAACCGCGATCCGCAGATCCACGGCATCCTGGTGCAGCTGCCGCTGCCGGGCCATATCGACAACCACAAGGTGATTGAGGCGATCGCGCCCGAGAAGGACGTGGACGGTTTCCACGTCGCCAACGCCGGCGCTCTGATGACGGGCAAGCCGCTGTTCCGTCCCTGCACGCCCTACGGCGTGATGAAGATGTTCGAGGCGCACGACATCGACCTGACGGGTGCCAACGCGGTGGTGATCGGCCGCTCGAACATCGTCGGCAAGCCGATGGCGATGCTGCTGCTCGAGGCCGGCGCGACGGTCACCATCTGCCACAGCAAGACCCGCGACCTGGCCACCCACACGCGCCAGGCCGACGTGGTGGTGGCCGCAGTCGGCAAGCGCAGCGTGCTGACCGCCGACATGATCAAGCCCGACGCGGTGGTGATCGACGTCGGCATGAACCGCAACGAGGAAGGCAAGCTCTGCGGCGACATCGATTTCGACGGCCTGCGCGAGGTGGCCGGCTTCATCACGCCAGTGCCCGGCGGTGTCGGCCCGATGACGATCACGATGCTGCTGGTCAACACGCTCGAAGCCGCCGAACGCGCGGCCGACGCGACGGCCTGAGCCGAGCGGCACCGGCTCCTGACGGAGGGGCGCTTCCTCGATTCCCCTCCTCCCCGCGATGCTTTTCCGCCCCGCCATCGGCCCACGCTCTCGCCGCACCGCCCATCCCGTCATGCCTTCACCTGATTAGTTACTTTACTCCGAGACGATCAACACACGGCGAGGATGAGGTTTTGTCGTAACGGCGGCCCGAAGCAGGCGCGGCACTATCGCAGGCAAATCGAAACGGCGGTTGAAACGGTAGGCGAATTCAGCGAGATAGCGATGGGCATATTTGGCGTGATCGATAGCGTGGTACGTGCCCTTGAAGGCTGTTTTCAGGTTGCCGAGCATCGTGTTGACCCAGCGGAACTCGGGGGCGCTGCGCGGCCTGACGGCCACCGCCCGTGACATGCCGCTCATGACTGGCAGCCTTTTGCGTCACGCCGTCGAAACACCACAGGCCATCGGAAACGACGCACGCGGTGGGCATCAGGCTGCTGGCCGCCCAGACCTCAAGGGCCGCTTTGGTAAAGCCCGGCACGGGCGAGAGCCGCATGAACAGAGGGCGGCCCCATCGTCAGAGGTCTGCACGGCCGCTACAAACGGCGTCTTGCCGGGCGCGCCACGCCCACAGCCTTACCGCCGGAGCGTTCCCCGCCCAGATACGCGTCGTCGACCTCGACCCGTTCGTCGAGCC
>JAYFRX010000079.1:0-9279 GCA_040946945.1 Burkholderia sp.
TTGACCACTACAACGAGTCGCATCCGCACAGCGCCTTGAAATACTGCTCGCCACGCGAATTCCGCCAGCGCGCAACTTCACCAACCGAAGCGTGACCGCGTGTCCGGTCATGCAGGGGCAAGTCCAATGGCGCAGCCGAATTTGAAGAATGCTTCGTGAATGTCAGCTCGACGATCGAAGCGTATGCGAAGACGACGGAAGTTGTGGAGCCACGAGTGAGTCCGTTCAACGACCCAACGGAATTTGCCCAGACCACGGCCATGTTCAGTGCGGCGCCTTGCGATCACGGGTTTGATGCCGCGTTCGCGCAATCGTTGACGATGCGGATCGGAATCGTAACCACGATCGGCATAGATGACCTTGGGTCTCTGAAGGGGTCGGCCGCGCGCCCCGCGGATTGGGGGAATCGCGTCGACGAGCGGCAGCAACTGGGTGACGTCGTTGCGGTTCGCGCCGGTCAGGATGGGGCTGATGGGAACGCCATTGGCATCTACGAGGATGGGGTGCTTGGAACCGGGTCGCGCGCGACCCGTGGGGTTCGGGCCAGTTTTTCGCCCGCCCCAACAGTTCGTACCGACGAGGAATCGACGGCAGCGTATGAAAGATCGATCTGCCCGGCCTCGCGCAACGTGTCGAGCAGCAGTTCGTGCAGTCGATCCCATACTTCTGCTTTGCGCCAGTCGTTCAGTCGTCGCCAGCAGGTCTCGCCGGAGCTAAAGCCCAATACGGTTGGCAGATGGTTCCATTGCAGACCGGTTGTCAACACGAACAGGATGCCATTCAACGCCGCCCGATCGGATACGCGTGGGCGACCAGGATGCTCTTTGCGCCGGGGCTTGGTCGGCGGCAGTAACGGTTCGCTCAGTGTCCACAATTCGTCATGAATGATTGGCGCTTCCATCCCTTGGGTTCCGTTGTCCAGACATCCAAGGTTAGCAGCTTGCCGAGAAAGTAAACAGCCCCTCATTGGTTTTTGAACTGGCCTCTAAGAGCTTTGTGCCGAAGGCAAGTCTAGACGAAGACGACGCACCTCCTGACGAACCGCCCGCGCCGAATGACAACTGGCACGGACACAAGCGCAGTAACGAGACGCATCAATCCACAACGGACGAGCAGGCGCGCCTCTTTCGCAAGACCCAAGGAACGGGAGCGATGCTCTGTTACATGGGGCACGTGCTCACCGACAACCGGCACGGCCTGGTGGTCAACGCACAGGTGACGCTGGCGACGGGGACCGCCGAGCGCGCCGCGGCCGAGCAGATGCTTGCTGATGCCGCGAGTGTTGCGCTGCACGCCATCACGGTTGGTGCGGACAAGAACTACGACACCGCCGGTTTCGTGGCCAGTTGTCGAGCGAACTGTGTGACGCCGCATGTGGCGCAAAACGATGGACGTCCAGGCGGTTCAGCAATTGACAAGCGAACGACGCGTTGGGCGGGTTACGCGCTCAGCCAGCAAAAACGTACACGCATTGAGCAGGTGTTCGGATGGGGCAAGACGGTCGGACGAATTAGACAAGCGATGTATCGAGAACTTGAACGTGTAGACCAGTTCTTCGTGCTGACGCAGGTCGGGTACAACCTAACGCGTATGCGCACACTTGCCGGTTGAGGGGCAGAAAGAAACAGATAACACCGATATGGTGACCCCGCGAGCAACGTCGAATGCCCGCAAAACGTGTTCCGCGTTTCAAAGGTGTGAACCCAGCATCCGTTGCAATGCGTTTAAGCGCATCAACGACGGATACTTCAACGGCCTGCTAAGTCTTTAGCACTCGCTTGGCGAGAGTGCTAAAATAGCTGGGTGGAATCGCCTTGTAACGGGACTCGTCGCTGATTCCAAAGGAGTTTACGTAAGTGAGCAACGCTCTGACCCTTCCGAATACGCTTGGTCCGGTGCCTGCGAAGGCCTCGTCGGCAGGCTCGCTGGCACCCGCGTCCCAATCGATGCTGCCCGGCCAGCTCGGCAATATCGACGCCTATATCCAGTCGGTGAACCGGATCCCGATGCTGACGCTCGAGGAGGAGCGCCGGTACGCGACCGAATTCCGCGACCAGAACAATCTCGAATCGGCCCGCCGGCTGGTGCTATCGCACCTTCGCCTGGTGGTGTCGATCGCGCGCAACTACCTCGGCTACGGGCTGCCGCACGGCGACCTGATCCAGGAAGGCAATATCGGCCTGATGAAGGCCGTCAAGCGTTTCGACCCGAACCAGAACGTGCGCCTGGTCTCGTACGCGATCCACTGGATCAAGGCCGAAATCCACGAATACATCCTGCGCAACTGGCGCATAGTGAAGGTCGCGACCACCAAAGCCCAGCGCAAGCTGTTCTTTAACCTGCGCAGCTACAAGAAGGGCATGCAGGCGATGACGCCCGAGGAAATTGACGGCCTCGCCCAGGAGCTGAACGTCAAGCGCGAGGATGTCGCCGAGATGGAAACGCGCCTGTCGGGCAGCGATATCGCGCTTGAAGGGCAGGTCGACGACGGCGAGGAATCTTTTGCGCCGATTGCCTACCTGGCCGACTCGCACAACGAGCCGACCGCCGTGATCGCCTCGCGCCAGCGCGACCGCCTGCAGACGGACGGCATCTCAGAAGCGCTCGAGTCGCTGGACGCGCGCAGCCGCCGCATCATCGAGGCACGCTGGCTCAACGGCGACGGCTCGACGCTGCACGACCTGGCCGCCGAGTTCGGCGTGTCGGCCGAGCGGATCCGCCAGATCGAAGCCAGCGCGATGAAGAAGATGCGCGCCGCGCTCGCCGCCTACGCATGATGCAAGCGGCCGGGACTGATCGCCGGCCGGGCCATCTCCGCTGTTTCTGTAACGAATCCGGTTGTTTAGACGCTATTTTTCGATCAGGCGGCAAGTGCCACGAGCGTTTCCTGACGGGCTTCGAGGGGTGTCTTGAAGCCCAGTTTTTCGAGACGCCATTCGCGATTAATTGTATCGATCCTTGATACGCGACGGCGGCAGCACGAACTTCTTCAACGTTGTTGAACAGCCGTCCGTGGATGGCTTGCTCCTTCATGGTCCGATTGAAACCTTCGGCGACGCCGTGGGTCCGCGGCTCAGCGACGAAGGCGTAGCTCGGCGTAATCCCCCAGAACTTGAGCTGGGCGCGGAAATCGTCCGACCTTTAGGCGAGCCGTGATCCATTCGCAGGGACAGTCCGCGGCCGGCATCAGCTTCGACCGATCCGAACTGCTCGCGCACCCCTTGGCTGATTGGCTCCAGTGCGGCAAAGCGGTCGCCCACTTTGGTGACGTGGATGCCAACACACGCCGCGTCGCAATGATCAACCGCAGCGAAGATCCAGACCAGGCCCTCATCGACGGTTTGAACCTTGGCGCCATCGGCGCCCCACATCTCGTTATGCCGATCAGTCGTCATTCGACCATCGTGAGCATTGGGCGGTTTCTGCGGTTGACGATGGGGCGAAAGCAGGCCGTGTTCGCGCATCAGCGGCGAAACACGGGCTCGGGACACGTGGATGTCATCCTGAATGCGCAAGCGTGCCCAGACCTTGGGCACCCCTTTCGCCGACGAACGGCGTGCGAGTCAGATCGGTGCGAACAGCTGCGAGCCGCTCGTGATCGGGTGCCTTGGGCTTTGGGCCACGTCGGACAGGGGCAAGTGGGGTGACCTTGTTGAGCGCCCTGGCGCGCTCGGCATAGATCGTGGAGCGCGGCAAGTCGAGCTGCCTAGCACACCCGCTGCAATCCGAAGGGTTGCCTATCGTGGAGATTGCGCGGCTCATGTCGACGACTTCCGTACGATCAAAGGGCGGCGTTCCTGCCGCTCGCGCTCCATGCGCAGCATTTCGAGACCCCCATGGTCAGTTCCCCCACGCGAGGCACGGCGCCCTTGACGCTTGACTTCCAGCGGATCGATCTGGCGTAACTTCAGTCCGTCTTCAAGACCGCACCTCATTAGTTACTTGACTCTGAAGCAGGCATGAAATCAAGTATCGTTCGCCAGACACTTACGGAGCGTGCGCCATGCCCATGAACAGAATCCAGTTTCAGGCCTGTCTGTCGATGAAAGAATTTCAGGAGCAGTACGGCAACGAAGCGCAATAGGCCGCGCTGGTCGGGTCTCGCTGGCCCGATGGCTTGGTGTGCCCTCGATACAAGGGCACGCGCTACGCCAGCGCCTACAACGGCCGGCGACTGTGGGAATGCCTGAGCCAGTCCTGCCGGTACCAATGCTCGTCGATCGTCGGAACGATATTCGAGAAGACGAAATTGCCGCTGACGACCTGGTTTCTGGGGATCTACCTGGTGACGCAGAGCAAGAACGCCATCAGCGGACTGGAGCTCAAACGCCAGATGGACGTGAGCTACAAGACGGTCTGGCTCATCAAGCACAAGTTTCTGGAGACCATGTGGCTGCGCGAAGAGCGACGCCGGCTCGACGAACGGGTCGAGGTCGACGACGCGTATCTGGGCGGGGAACGCTCCGGCGGTAAGGCCGGGCGTGGCGCGCCCGGCAAGACGCCGTTTGTAGCGGCCGTGCAGACCTCTGGCGATGGCCGCCCTCTGTGCATGCGGCTCTCGCCCGTGCCGGGCTTTACCAAAGCGGCTCTTGAGGTCTGGGCGGCCAGCAGCCTGATGCCCACCGCGTGCGTCGTTTCCGATGGCCTGTGGTGTTTCGCCGGCGTGACGCAAAAGGCTGCCAGTCATGAGCGCGATGCCACGGGCGGTGGCCGTCAGGCCGCGCAGCGCCCCCGAGTTCCGCTGGGTCAACACGATGCTCGTCAACCTGAAAACGGCCCTCAAGGGCACGTACCACGCTATCGATCACGCCAAATATGCCCATCGCTATCGCGCTGAATTCGCCTACCGTTTCAACCGCCGTTTCGATTTGCCCGCGATGGCGCCGCGCCTGCTTGGGGCCGCCGTTACGACAAAACCTCATCCTCGCCGTGTGTTAATGGTCTCGGAGTGAAGTAACTAATTAGCAATTCCGTTGGTTCGTTGAACGGACTCACTCGTGGCTCCACAACTTCCGTCGTCTTCGCATACGCTTCGATCGTCGAGCTGACATTCACGAAGCATTCTTCAAATTCGGCTGCGCCCTCGTCTGCTGGAACATCTTCAGGCGTACCGAGCAGTCTTTTTGAACTGGCTTCTAAGGATCTGCTGAATAGCCTGATCGAACGCGGGCTGGCGACCGACCGGGACTATCTGTTCGTGATTGATGGGTCCAAGGCGCTGCGCTCGGCGATCGAGGCAGTGTTCGGCGAACGTGCCCACGTCCAGCGGTGCCGGACCCACAAGATTCGCAACGTGACCGAACGGCTGGCGAAGCAGACCCGACAGCAGGTCGCCTCGGTTATGCGTGCCGCGTACAAGCTGCCGGCCGACGACGGCCTCGCTCGGCTGAAGGCCCAGGCGGCATGGTTGAAGACCGACCATCCGGACGCAGCGGCCTCGCTGCTTGAGGGGCTTGAGGAAAGGTTCACGGTCAACCGCCTGGACCTGACGCCGCGGCTGCTCCGCAGCCTGGCGACGACGAACCTGATCGAGAATCCGAACGGCGCGGCGCGCCGCGTCAGCGGCCGGGTCAACCGCTATCGCGATGTCGACATGGCGATGCGATGGGCGGCCACTGGCTTCCTGGAAGCTGAGAAGCGATTCCGTAAGCTCGGCGGTGCCGACGAAACCTCTGGATGCTCGCCGTTGCCTTGAATCGTCCGACCGATAAACGCGTTGACCATGACTTGAAGTCCGCCTAACCTACGAAACCCTGCCGCCCCAACCTTCAACTACGAATGGGACGCCGCCCGATCATCGACGCGTCGGCGCTTGCGCCCGGCAGCGGTTGTGCCGGCATCGGCGCCAGGATGACCGGCGTCTTCACGTCGTGTTTCTCGCAATGCCGGCATGCGTACTTGAAGCGCGCATGTTGCCGCACGTGATCTTCACTTCTATGTGCAACTGCTCGTTGATCTCCTCGCCCAAGCGATGCAACGGCTTGCCGCAGCACAGTCAGCGCTTCCCGTCTTCAGACAAATGGCACTTACTTTGACTTTGGCCTCTGCGGATGACCCTGTAGCTCAACGTGTCGGCGTGCTGCGGCGCGGGAAGTTTTGAGCCATGGGTAAGGTTTGGGTCGTCGCTTTCGCATTCGCGGCTCGATGCGACCAGACCGATGCCCGACCTTGGACTGAGCGATCAGCGCGAACAAACGGTTCGAATGAGTGGTCGCGCTTAGACCGCGCGTCACTCACTCGGTCCACAGTTTAAGGGTGTGCTTGAAGCTCAGGGCACGCGGATCGACGCCGGCATTGTCGGCGGCCTACGCCATCAGGAGTCGGATCCGGTTCCCGTATAATCAACCGTTTCAGAAACTTCATAAACCAGCCGCCGTTCGCCCGATCCCCCGGCGCACGGTGCCGATAGCCACAGAGCCAGTCTGGCAGGACCGTTCCCGCACGCTATGCAATCCGCCGAAATCCGCGAGAAATTCCTCAAGTTCTTCGAATCGAAGAGCCATACGATCGTCCGTTCGTCGAGCCTCGTCCCGGGCAACGACCCGACCCTGCTGTTCACCAACTCAGGCATGGTGCAGTTCAAGGACGTGTTCCTCGGTACCGAATCGCGTCCGTATTCGCGCGCGACCACCTCACAGCGCAGCGTGCGCGCGGGAGGCAAGCACAACGATCTCGAGAACGTCGGTTACACCGCGCGCCACCACACCTTCTTCGAGATGCTGGGCAACTTCTCGTTCGGCGACTACTTCAAGAAGGACGCGCTCCACTACAGCTGGGATCTGCTGACAAGCGTTTACGGCCTGCCCAAGGAAAAGCTATGGGTCACTGTCTACCACGACGATGACGAGGCCTACGACCTCTGGGCCAAGGAAGTGGGCGTGCCGACCGAACGCATCATCCGCATCGGCGACAACAAGGGCGCGCGCTACGCCTCTGACAACTTTTGGCAGATGGGCGACACCGGCCCCTGCGGCCCCTGCTCGGAAATCTTCTACGACCACGGCCCGGACGTCTGGGGTGGCCCGCCGGGATCCCCGGAGGAAGATGGCGATCGCTACATCGAGATCTGGAATCTCGTGTTCATGCAGTTCAACCGCGACGCGCAAGGCAACATGACGCGTCTGCCGAAGCCGTCGATCGACACCGGCATGGGCCTGGAGCGGATTGCGGCGGTGCTGCAGCACGTGCACAGCAACTACGAGATCGACCTGTTCCAGAACCTGATCAAGGCCACCGCGCGCGAGACGGGCATGGCCGACCTGACGAACAATTCGCTGAAGGTGATCGCCGATCACATCCGCGCCTGCTCGTTCCTGATCGTCGACGGCGTGATCCCGGGCAACGAGGGCCGCGGCTACGTGCTGCGCCGCATCGTGCGCCGCGCGATCCGCCACGGCTACAAGTTGGGTCGAAAGGGTGCCTTCTTCCACAAGCTGGTGGCCGACCTAGTGGCCGAGATGGGCGGCGCCTACCCCGAACTCAAGGAAGCCGAGGGCCGCGTGACCGACGTGCTGCGCCAGGAAGAGGAGCGCTTCCTCGAGACCATCGAGCACGGCATGACGATCCTCGACGCGTCGCTGGCCAAGCTTGATGCCAAGGGCGGCAAGCAGCTCGACGGTGAACTGGCCTTCAAGCTGCACGATACCTACGGCTTCCCGCTGGACCTGACGGCCGACGTCTGCCGCGAGCGCCGCATGACGGTCGACGAACCGGCCTTCGACGACGCCATGGCTCGCCAGCGCGAGAAGGCGCGCGCGGCCGGCAAGTTCAAGGCCACCCAGGGCCTCGAATACTCGGATGCCAAGACCACCTTCCACGGTTACGAGGAGATCGCCTTCGACGACGCGAAGATCATCGCGCTCTACGTGGGCGGCTCGTCGGTCCAGGAAGCGAAGGCCGGCGAGCAAGTGGTGGTGGTGCTGGACCACACGCCGTTCTACGCCGAATCGGGCGGCCAGGTCGGCGACCAGGGCGTGCTGGCCAACGCGGCCACGCGCTTCGCGGTCGAGGACACGCTGAAGGTGCAAGCCGACGTAGCCGGCCATCATGGCACGGTCGAGCAGGGCACGCTGAAGGTGGGCGACACGCTGCGCGCCGAAATCGACGCGGCGCGACGCGTGCGCACGGAGCGCAACCACTCGGTCACCCACCTGATGCACAAGGCGCTGCGCGAAGTGCTGGGCAGCCACGTGCAGCAGAAGGGCTCGCTGGTCGACGCCGACAAGACGCGTTTCGACTTCGCGCACAACGCGCCGATGAGCGACGACGAGATTCGCCGTGTCGAGGCGCTCGTCAACGCCGAGATCCTCGCCAACGCGCCCGGCATCGCACACAACATGTCCTATGACGACGCGGTGAAGGGCGGCGCGATGGCGCTGTTCGGCGAGAAGTACGGCGACGAGGTGCGCGTGCTCGACCTGGGCTTCTCGCGCGAGCTCTGCGGCGGCACCCACGTGAACCGCACCGGCGACATCGGCTTATTCAAGATCGTGATGGAAGGCGGCGTGGCCGCCGGCATCCGCCGCGTCGAGGCGATCACCGGCGACAACACCCTGCGCTACGTGCAGGGCCTCGACGCGCGCCTGAACACGGCCGCCTCGATGCTCAAGGCGCAGCCGGCGGAGCTGACGCAGCGCATCGGCCAGGTGCAGGACCAGGTCAAGTCGCTCGAGAAGGAGCTGGCCGCGCTGAAGTCGAAGCTAGCCTCGAGCCAGGGCGACGAGATCGCGCAGCAGGCCGTCGATGTCAAGGGCGTGCGGGTGCTGGCCGCCACGCTGGACGGCACCGATTCGAAGACGCTGCGCAAAACTGTCGACAAGCTCAAGGACAAGCTCAAGCACGCGGCCGTGGTGCTGGCCGCCGTCGAAGGCGGCAAGGTCAGCCTGATCGCCGGCGTGACGGCCGAGGCGAGCAAGCAGGTCAGGGCCGGCGAACTCGTCAACTTCGTTGCCCAGCAGGTGGGCGGCAAGGGCGGCGGCCGGCCGGACCTGGCTCAGGCCGGCGGCACCGAGCCGGCGAACCTGCCGGCTGCGCTGGCGGGCGTGCAGGCCTGGGTGGCCTCGAAGCTCTGAACGTCGGGGCAGGCACCGTCGATCCGGCGGTCGATGCCTGAACGAGTAAGCTGCGGACCGTGAGGTTCGCGGCTTTTTTGGGGTGCGCCCAGCATGGGCGCAATCTTGGAGGTGTAAGTCCTCCCGTGAGTTGACCACAGCGAACGAAGCGAAGCGCAACTGCGTGAGGGTGACCGAGCGTGGGGAGGAAGCGTGGAGCGAAGCCGTG
>JAYFRX010000080.1:0-9244 GCA_040946945.1 Burkholderia sp.
GGGCGGCCACTGGCTTCCTGGAAGCTGAGAAGCGATTCCGTAAGCTCGGCGGTGCCGACGAGCTCTGGATGCTCGCCGTTGCCTTGCATCGTCCGACCGATAAACGCGTTGACCATGACTTGAAGTCAGCCTAACCTACCAAACCCTGCCACCCCAACCTTTAACTACGAATAGGACACCGCCGAACTGGGCGGGAGACGCTGCTCTTCGAGATGCCGACGGTGTGCGCCATTTCAGGCAACGCCTCGTCCTACTTTCGGGTCGACACGCCGCTGACCATGATGTCGTACATGCGCTGCGTGAGCCGTTCGTCGTCGCGCAGCTGCGTGTAGGCGGGAATCGGCACTTCCTTGCCGCGCTTGTCCCGCAGCCGGGGCCGCTGAACTCGCAGCTTGCGTTCGTCCATCATGATTCGGCCAGGCTGCGAGCCATGCCAGCGCACGTCGCCGGCGGCACGCCCCGCGTGCTTGTCGCCGGCCACTTCCCGAGCAGACACCATCAGCAATTGTTCGACGAGCGCGCGGCCAGCGTCGTACATCAGCGCGTCAACACTGATACGCGTGTTCTGGATCAGATCGCGCATCGGAAGCCACAATTGTTCGTGCTCGGCAAAGCTGGCGCGCAGGGCCTCGTGTTCCTGTTTGCTGACGACCGTCAGCGGCAACTTGGCGCGACCCCCGGGTTTCTTGGTAGGTTTCATCTCGGCGGTTCTCCTGTTCTGGAGCTTGGTCTTGGAAACCCGATTCTCTCGGATTCCTGCGGGAACCGCCGCCTTTAACCTTCAACTATTTTTGGGACACCGCCGCTCGGCAATAGATCGTCGCGCGCGGGAAATAGAGCGCCTGACACACCCGCTGCAATCCGAAGGGTTTGCCTATCGTGGAGATCGCGCGGCTCATGTCGACGACCTCCGTACGATCAAAGGGCGGCGTTCCTGCCGCTCGCGCTCCATGCGCAGCATTTCGACCTCCATGGTTAGTTCCCCCACGCGAGGCACGGCGTCCTTGAGCTTGACTTCCAGCGGATCGGTCTGGCGTGACTTCAGTTCGGCTTCAATACCGGCCAGGGCAAGCTCACGCCACTGCTCGAGTTCGGCAATCGTTAC
This sequence comes from Burkholderia sp., assembly GCA_040946945.1. GTDB lineage: Bacteria > Pseudomonadota > Gammaproteobacteria > Burkholderiales > Burkholderiaceae > Burkholderia. Next base: position 1,106 of record JAYFRX010000080.1, read on the forward strand.
GCCGACCTTGCGAGAAACGGCGTCAACGGATTCGCCGCGCACCAAACGCAAGACGAAAGCACGTTTGTGCCCGATAGACCAGCGTTTGAATTCCGCGGCGCAGGCATCGTCTACGGTCGCGCTACGCGCTCCCTCTGTCGTCGCCTGGGCAACCTCATGCATGTCCACTGTCTTCAACATCTCAGACTCCAGTTGGGATAACATGTTTTACTCCAAATCTGTGTCTAGAAAAACCGGAGCCGCCACACCCCCGTGCGTGGGAGCTATTGTCAAATCTGGTCTACGAGCGATTGGCGGCATGATCAGGCGACCAGCGGTTGCTGAGCCGGTGCGCTATCGATCACCGGGGTTCCGTCCTTGAAAGGAATGCCCTTCAGAAGCTGTTCGAGCTTGTCGACGCCGCGGATGCGGCGCCACGATTTCTCGGCGGACTCGATGAGCTTGAACGCCATGCCGAGGAATGTCGCGCGCGACAGGCAGTTGCGAGTGCGCGTAGTGCGATGACGCACCATTGCGAATGTCGACTCGATCGTGTTGGTTGTTCTGACGCGCTGCCAGTGTTCTGCAGGAAAGTCGTAGAACGCCAGCAGTTCGTCACGGTCCTTCGTGAGCTTCTCGACAGTTTTTAGATATTTGGCCGAATCTGTCGCGACCAACTGATCGAAAGCGACAAGGGCCTCAGCACGCGTTGCGGCGTGCCAGATTGCTGAGCGCGCTGCCTTCCCCCGAGCACGCTGCGATTTGGGCAAGGCGTTCAGTACATTTCCGATCTTGTGAAACCAGCAACGCTGATGCCGTGCTTGCGGCAAAACTTCCTCGAGGGGGGCCCACCGCCCCATCTCGCCGTCGCCGCTAGCCAGCAATGGCCCCCGCTGCTAGCGATTCGCCGAAAAAGTCAACAGGCCCCTCTTCACATGGTTTTTGAACTGACTTCTTACCGTAGACGTTGCGCCCGGCCGCATGCCAACACAGCGAAAAGCGCCACACGAAGCGGCGCTTTTTTTGATTCCCGCCGGTGGGCGGGCAGGGTGCGGGCCCTGCTTATACGGACTGCGAGGTACCGTGTTCGCGCAGATACTGCTCGAACTCGTCGCGCACTTCCGGATGACGCAGCGCGAACTCGACGGTCGCCTTCAGGTAGCCGAGCTTGCTGCCGCAGTCGAAGCGCGTGCCTTCGTACTTGTAGGCCAGCACCTGCTCGTCGGCCAACAGGGCCTGGATCGCGTCGGTCAGCTGGATCTCGCCGCCAGCGACCGGCTTGATCCTGCGCAGGTGCTCAAAGATGCGCGGCTTCAGGATGTAGCGGCCGACTACGCCGAGGTTCGAGGGCGCATCCTCGGGTGCCGGCTTCTCGACGATGCCCGACAGCTTGACGATCGATTCCTCCCATTCCTTGCCGTTGACGATCCCGTAGGACTTGGTGTCCGAGGGCGGGATCTCTTCCACGCCGATGATCGAGCTGTGGTAGTGGTCGAAGGTATCGACCATCTGCTTCATGACGGGCGGCTGCCCGTCGAGCAGGTCGTCGGCGAGGATTACGGCGAACGGGTTGTCGCCGACCAGCTTCTCGGCGCAGAGCACAGCGTGGCCGAGGCCGAGCGCCTCGGGCTGGCGCACGTAGAAGCAGTCGACGTTGGCGGGCTTGATGCGGCGCACCAGATCAAGCAGCTTTTCCTTGCCGCGCGCCTCGAGTTCGGCCTCGATTTCATAGGACTTGTCAAAGTGATCCTCGATCGCGCGCTTGCTGCGCCCGGTGACGAAGATCATCTCGGTGATGCCGGCCGCGATCGCTTCCTCGACGGCATACTGGATCAGGGGCTTGTCGACGATGGGCAGCATTTCTTTCGGGCTTGCCTTCGTCGCCGGCAAAAAGCGAGTGCCGAGGCCGGCAACCGGAAATACCGCCTTAGTGACTTTCAGCATGTGATCGACCTTCCATTTTTGTCATCCTTGGATTGATTCGTTCGTGCCGACCATGGTGATCGGGCTGGCACGGTCCGTGCAAGCTACCTTACCCTTTGTTACGCCGGTCATTGCGCCTGCAAATGACTGGAAAACATCCTCTTATGCCCGAAAACGGGCCAGCTGCGCGGCTAGTTTGTCGAGCGTGCCACGGAATTCGGCGATCCGTTTCTGCTCCTGTTCGACCACCGTCGGCGGGGCCTTGGCCACGAAGGCGTCGTTGCCGAGCTTGGCCTCGCACTTGCGGATCTCGTTCTCGAGCCGCGCGACTTCCTTCGACAGGCGCTCGCGTTCGGCCTTCACGTCGATCTCGACCTTCAGCACCAGCTTGTTCGCGCCGACGATCGCGATTGGCGCGCCCTGCGCCTCGCTGTCGAGCGCGGCCTCGTCGGCCACGATGCTGACCTCCGACAGGCGCGCCAGCGCCTTCAGGTAGGGCACGAAGCTGGTCAGGCGCTCGAGCTCGCCGGTGGCGAGCAGCGGCACACGGGTGGCCGGCGACAGGTTCATCTCGCCGCGCAGGTTGCGGCAGGCGTTGACCACCGCCTTCAGCTCGGCCGCCCACTGCTCGGACTGCTCGTCGAGCTTGGACAGGTCCGCCACCGGGTAGACCTGCACCATCAGCGAGGCCTCGCCCTCGGTCTGGCCGGCCGGGTAGCGACCCGCCAGCGGCGCGACCTTCTGCCAGAGCGCCTCAGTGATGAACGGGATCACCGGGTGCGCCAGGCGCAGCACCGTTTCCAGCACGCGCAGCAGGGTGCGGAGGGTGGCGCGCTGTTGCTCGGGCGTGCCGAGCTGGAGCTGCACCTTGGCCAGCTCGACATACCAGTCGCAGTATTCGTCCCAGACGAACTTATAGATGCTGTTGGCGATGTTGTCGAAGCGGTAGTCGTCGAAGCCCTTGGCGATGTCGGCTTCCACGCGCTGCAGCAGAGAGACGATCCAGCGGTCGGCCGCCAAGAAATCCAGGTAGCCGCGGCCGGGGCCGCAGTCGCCGCACAGCTCGGGCTTGGCGGTGCCGCAGTCGTGGCCCTCGCAGTTCATCAGCACGAAGCGCGTGGCGTTCCAGAGTTTGTTGCAGAAGTTGCGGTAGCCCTCGCAGCGCGCCAGGTCGAAGTTGACGTTGCGCCCGAGCGTGGCCATCGAGGCCATCGTGAAGCGCAGCGCATCGGTGCCGAAGGCCGGGATGCCGTCGGCGAATTCCTTGCGCGTCTTCTTCTCGATCAAGGCCGCCTGCTTTGGGTTTATCAGGCCCGTGGTGCGCTTGGCGACCAGAGCCTCCAGGCCGATGCCGTCGATGATGTCGATCGGGTCGAGCGTGTTGCCCTTGCTCTTCGACATCTTCTGGCCTGCCGCGTCACGCACCAGCCCGTGCATGTAGACGGTGTGGAACGGCACCTTGCCGGTGAAATGCGTCGTCATCGTGACCATCCGGGCGACCCAGAAGAAAATGATGTCGAAGCCGCTGACCAGCACCGAGGAAGGCAGGAAGTGCTTCAGCTCGGGCGTCTCGTTCGGCCAGCCGAGCGAGGAGAACGGCACCAGGGCCGACGAGAACCAGGTGTCGAGCACGTCCTTGTCACGCTTGAGCGCGCCGCTGTAGCCGGCCGCGTCGGCCTTGGCGCGTGCGCCGGCCTCGTCGCGGGCGACGAAGATCTCGCCGTTCTCGCCGTACCAGGCCGGGATCTGGTGGCCCCACCAGAGCTGGCGCGAGATGCACCAGTCCTGGATGTTTTCCAGCCACTGGTAGTAGGTGGTGGTCCAGTTCTCCGGCACGAACTTGATCTGGCCGTCGCGCACCACCTCGAGCGACACCTCGGTGATCGACTTGCCCTGGTGGAAGCAGCCTTCTGGCACCGGCTTGGTCATCGCCACGAACCACTGGTCGGTCAGCATCGGCTCGATCACCACGCCGGTGCGGTCGCCGCGCGGCACCATCAGCTTGTGCGGCTTGACCGAGTCGAGCGCGCCGGCCGCTTCCAGGTCCGCCACCACGCGCTTGCGGGCCTCGAAGCGGTCCAGGCCGCGATAGGCCTCGGGTGCGTTGTCGTTGATCTTCGCGTCGAGCGTGAGGATCTCGATCTGCGGCAGCTGGTGGCGCTGGCCGAGCTGGTAGTCGTTGAGGTCGTGCGCGGGCGTGACCTTGAACACGCCGGTGCCGAATTCGCGGTCGACGTAGTCGTCAGCGACGATCCGGATTTCGCGGTTCGACAGCGGCAGGCGCACCGACTGGCCGATCAGGTGGCGGTAGCGCTCGTCTTCCGGGTGCACCATCACGGCGACGTCGCCGAGCATAGTTTCCGGGCGCGTGGTGGCCACCGTTAGGTGGCCCTCTCCCGAGACTAGAGGGTAGTTGATGTGCCAGAGGCTGCCGTCCTCTTCCTCGCTCACCACCTCCAGATCGGAGACGGTCGTCATTAGCACCGGGTCCCAGTTGACCAGGCGCTTGCCGCGATAGATTAGGCCTTGCTCGTAGAGCTGCACGAACGCTTCGCGCACCACGCTCGAGCGCTTGCCGTCCATCGTGAAGTATTCGCGGCTCCAGTCGGTGGAGGCACCGAGCCGGCGCACCTGGCCAGTGATCGTTGAGCCCGATTTCTCCTTCCATTCCCAGACGCGTTCGATGAACTTCTCGCGGCCCAGGTCGTGGCGCGACACCTTCTGCGCGTCGAGCTGGCGCTCCACAACGATCTGCGTGGCGATGCCGGCGTGGTCGGTGCCGGGCACCCACAGCGTGTTGTCGCCGCGCATGCGGTGGTAGCGCGTCAGGCCGTCAATGATGGTCTGGTTGAACGCGTGCCCCATGTGCAGCGTGCCGGTGACGTTCGGCGGCGGAAGCTGGATCGCGAAATCCGGCTTGGCCGGATCGATCTTCGGGGCGGCGTAGCCGCGCTTTTCCCACTCCGGCCCCCAATAAGATTCGATGGTCTGGGGCTCGAAACTCTTCGCTAGCGTGCTGTCGCTCATGGTCGGAATTGCCTGAAAGAATGCGTGATTTGATTGATGTGTAAACCGACAATTATAAATGGATGCCCATCCCGCCGGGGCGGGCACGGCGCCGGGCGGGGCGCTCGGGCCGGTTGCGGGGCCGCGCCGAGCCGAGCCTGGGTCGGGCGCGGCCGTTCTATAATGCCAAGTCTGTCGCTTCACCTCCCTTCTTCCGTCTCGCTTGATACCCGCTTATTCATGCCCGACCTGCTCGCCAACCTGAACCCCGAACAATACGCTGCCGTCACGCTGCCGAACGAGTCGGCACTGATCCTCGCCGGTGCGGGCAGCGGCAAGACACGCGTGCTGATCACGCGGATCGCCTGGCTGATCCAGCAGGGTTTCGCCTCGCCGCCCACCGTGCTGGCCGTGACCTTTACTAACAAGGCCGCGCGCGAGATGCTTTCGCGCCTGTCGGCGATGATGCCGATCGACACGCGCGGCATGTGGATCGGTACCTTCCACGGCCTCTGCAACCGCATGCTGCGCGCGCACTATCGCGACGCCGGCCTACCGCAGACCTTCCAGATCCTCGATACGGCCGACCAGCTCTCGGCGATCAAGCGCCTGATGAAGACCTCGAACATTGACGAGGAGAAGTACCCGCAGAAGAACGTCCAGTACTTCATCAGCAATGCCAAAGAGCAAGGCCTGCGCCCGGACAAGGTGGACGCCACCGACAACTTCAACCGGATGTTTGTCGAGCTCTATCAGGCCTACGACCAGCAATGCCAGCGCGAGGGCGTAGTCGACTTCCCCGAGCTGCTGCTGCGCTGCTACGAGCTGCTGAGCTTGAACGCGCCGCTGCGCGCGCATTACCAGGCGCGCTTCCGGCACATCCTGGTCGACGAGTTCCAGGATACGAACAAGCTGCAGTACGCTTGGCTGAAGCTGCTGGCGGGCAGCCAGAACGCGATCTTCGCGGTGGGCGACGACGACCAGTCGATCTACGCCTTCCGCGGCGCGAACGTCGGCAACCTGCGCGACTTCGAGGACGAGTTCCGGATGCGCAACCTGATCAAGCTGGAGCAGAACTACCGCTCGCACGGCAACATCCTCGATGCGGCCAATCACCTGATCTCGCACAATTCGCACCGGCTCGGCAAGAACCTGCGCACCGACGCGAGGCATGGCGAGCCGGTGCGCGTCTACGAGGCGGCCACCGACTCGCAGGAGGCGGGTTGGATCGTCGAGGAGATCCGCTCGCTGATCAACGGTGGCATGGCGCGCAGCGAGGTGGCGGCGCTCTATCGCAGCAACGCGCAGTCGCGCACGATCGAGCACACGCTGATGACGGCCGGGATTCCCTATCGCGTCTATGGCGGCCTGCGCTTCTTCGAGCGCCAGGAAATCAAGCACGCGCTGGCCTACCTGCGGCTGATCGACAACCCGAGCGACGATACCGCGTTCGCGCGGGTGGTCAATTTCCCCACGCGCGGGATCGGCGCGCGCTCGATCGAGCAACTGGCCAATGCCGCGCGCCTCTACAACTGCGCGATGGCGGCAGCGATTCCCTATGTGACGGGCAAGGCCGGCACCAGCCTCGGCATTTTCGCCAACCTGATCGCGAAGATGCGCGCCGAGACCGCGCAGATGAGCCTGCCCGACACCGTCGAATATGTGGTGCGTGCCGGCGGCCTGGCTGATTTCTACCAGGGCGAGCGCGAAGGGCAGGATCGCCTGGAGAACCTGCAGGAGCTGGTCAACGCGGCCACCGCCTTCGTCAGTGAGGAAGGCTACGGGCTCGATACGCCGGCGCGTTCGATCCCGCTGCGCCCCGGCGCGATCTCGGCGCCCGATATCACGCTGGACGGCGGGGCGGACGAGGTGCTGGCACAGGCCGATCTGGGCGATCCGGCACAGAACTCCGATACCATGACGCCGCTGGCCGGCTTCCTCTTGCATGCCTCGCTGGAGGCCGGCGACAACCCGGCCCAGGCCGGCCAAGATGTGGTGCAGCTGATGACGGTGCACGCGGCCAAGGGCCTCGAATTCGCGGTGGTGTTCATCACCGGGCTCGAGGAGGGCCTATTTCCGCACGAGAACAGCGCGCTCGAATCGAACGGTCTGGAGGAGGAGCGCCGGCTGATGTACGTGGCGATCACGCGCGCCAAGGAGCGGCTCTACCTATCCTTCGCGCAGAGCCGGATGCTGCATGGCCAGACGCGCTACAACATCCGCTCGCGCTTCTTCGACGAACTGCCGCAGCAGGTGCTGAAGTGGCTGACGCCGCCGGTCGAGGCCAGCGGCCGCTGGGGCGGCCGCTCTGACAACGCCGGCTGGGGTCGCAACTGGTTCTCGCGGCCCGGCGGTGGCGGCAATGGCGGCGGCTCGCGCGAGAGCGTGGTCGACGCGGCGGTGTCGGCACCGCTGCCGGCCTTTGCCAACGCGCAGCGCGCGAGCGGCAGCGGCTTCAAGGTCGGCCAGCCGGTGTTCCATACCAAGTTCGGCGAGGGCACGGTGACGGCCCTCGAAGGTGAAGGCGCGGATGCGAAGGCCCAGGTCCGTTTCAAGCGACACGGCGAGAAATGGCTGGCGCTGGCAGTGGCAAAACTCCAGGTGGTGGAATGACGATGCAATTCGATAAAAAACGGCCGCTCGGCATCCTCGCCGCGCTGCCCCAGGAACTCGGCGACCTGCTCGCCGCAATGCAGACCGAGGGCACCGTCGAGACGGTCACGCTCGGCCAGCGCGAATATCACCCCCCTCGGCCACGGCCCACGGAGTGCCCTGCGTGGTCACGCTGGCGCGCGTGGGCAAGGTGGCGGCGGCCACCACCACGGCGCTGATCCACCGCTTCAACGTGCTGGCCGTGGTGCTCGCGGCCGTGGCCGGCGGCGTGGCGCGCGAGAGCACGATCTCGACGCATAGAAAATCCTGATTAGTTACTTGACTCCGAGGCCATCAACACACGGCGAGGATGCGGTTTTGTCGTAACGGCGGCCTGAAGCAGGCGCGGCGCCATCGCGGGCAAATTGAAACGGCGGTTGAAACGGTAGGCGAATTCAGCGAGATAGCGGTGGGCATATTTGGCGTGATCGATAGCGTGGTACGTGCCCTTAAGGGCCGTTTTCAGGTTGCCGAGCATCGTGTTGACCCAGCGGAACTCGGGGCGCTGCGCGGCCTGACGGCCACCGCCCGTGACATGGCGCTCATGACTGGCAGCCTTTTGCGTCACGCCGTCGAAAC
>JAYFRX010000081.1:0-9088 GCA_040946945.1 Burkholderia sp.
CGAGGTCCTCCCCGATGCGCGCGATGTATTCGACTCTAGCATCTTCGGCTTTCCGCGCGCCTACATCACTGCGAGCGATCGCTTCTGCATACCGACGGTTTTAGTCGCCGCGCAGCGGCTTACCTTGTGCATCGAGATCAGGAAGGTCAGCGAGGCGATCGCAGTGCCCACACCCGCCGACAGCGACACCGCCCACGATCAGCGTGTTCGAGATCAGGTTGCCGATCCACCGTCAGCAGCCCGACGATGAAGGTCACCAGCACCAGGGTCTTGTACAAGCGGCATCTTCACGTGCACCACCGGCAGTACCGCTAGCAGGTAGATGGCGGTGAAGGTGGCGTTGATTGCCGAGATCTTGATCTGCGCTAACACCATGCGGCGGAACGTTTCCGCGAAGGCCCCGACCCGCGCCAGCAGCGCTATGGTGAGCGGGCGGCGCGCCTTGTTGCGATCGACGCCGACGACGCGATCATCGCGACGATGATCATCCAGAACAGCACGGCGGATCGGTTCGCCGCGCTCGTGGACAGGCACGCACCGCCCACATCGGACGCGTATAGCAACGCTTGGTGACCGAAAACGCCGGTGCGGATACCGAGTAACGGGGGCGGAACGCGCCGCGCGCGGCAGCGGGGCCGGCCGGCGCGATTCTGGCTGGACCGGATCGCGCGGCGGATGCAGAGGTGGCTTACTTCTTCTTGTCGCGCTTGAGCAGCGGGGCGAGATAGCGGCCGGTGAAGCTGGCCTTGGTCTTGGCGACTTGCTCGGGCGTGCCCTGGGCGATGATCTGGCCGCCGCCGGCACCGCCTTCCGGGCCCAGGTCGATGACCCAGTCGGCCGTCTTGATGACGTCGAGGTTGTGCTCGATGATCACCACCGTATTGCCCTGGTCGCGCAGCCGGTGGATCACCTCCAGCAGCAGTGCAATGTCGTGGAAGTGCAGGCCGGTGGTAGGTTCGTCGAGAATGTAGAGGGTTCGGCCGGTATCGCGCTTGGACAGTTCCAGCGAGAGCTTGACGCGCTGAGCCTCGCCGCCCGACAGCGTGGTGGCCGACTGGCCGAGGCGGATGTAGCCGAGGCCGACGTCGAGCAGGGTCTTGAGCTTGCGCGCCACCACCGGCACTGCGCTGAAGAACTCGTAGGCGTGCTCGACCGTCATGTCGAGCACTTCACTGATGTTTTTGCCCTTGTACAGCCCCTCCAGCGTCTCGCGGTTGTAGCGCTTACCGTGGCATACGTCGCAGGGCACGTAGACGTCGGGCAGGAAGTGCATCTCGACCTTCAGCATGCCGTCGCCCTGGCAGGACTCGCAGCGCCCGCCCTTGACGTTGAACGAGAAGCGGCCCGGACCGTAGCCGCGCTCCTTGGAGGACGGCACGCCCGCGAACAACTCGCGGATCGGCGTGAACAGGCCCGTGTAGGTGGCCGGGTTCGAGCGCGGTGTGCGGCCGATCGGGGACTGGTCGACGTTGATCACCTTGTCGAAGTGCTCCAGCCCCTCGAGCGACTCGTAGGGTGCCGGCTCCACCGAGGAGCCATAGAGGTGGCGCGCCATGGCCTGGTAGAGCGTGTCGTTGATCAGGGTCGACTTGCCTGAGCCCGAGACGCCCGTGATGCAGGTCAGCAGGCCGACCGGCAGTTCCAGGTCGACGTGCTTGAGGTTGTTGCCGTGCGCGCTGCCGATCCGCAGCATGCGATCCTCGTCCAGCGCGATGCGCTCGTCCGGGTACTCGATGATCCTCTTGCCGGTCAGGTACTGGCCCGTCAACGAGGCGCTGCTGGTCTGCACCTGCTTGGGCGTGCCCTCAGCTATCACCACCCCGCCGTGCTCGCCGGCGCCGGGGCCCATGTCGACCACGTAGTCGGCAGTGCGGATCATGTCCTCGTCGTGCTCGACCACGATCACCGAGTTGCCAAGGTCGCGCAGGTGCTTGAGGGTGGCGATCAGGCGGTCGTTGTCGCGCTGGTGCAGGCCGATCGAGGGCTCGTCGAGCACGTACATCACGCCGGTCAGGCCCGAGCCGATCTGCGAGGCGAGCCGGATGCGCTGCGCCTCGCCGCCCGACAGCGTTTCAGCGCTGCGCTCGAGCGAGAGGTAGTCGAGGCCGACGTTGTTGAGGAAGCTGAGCCGCGCGACGATTTCCTTGATCACCTTGTCGGCAATCTCGCGCTTGGCACCGTCCAGTGTCAGGCCGTCGAAGTAGCCGAGTGTGTCGCGCAGCGGCCAGCCGCTGACTTCATAGATGGCGCGCGCCTGCTCGCCGCTGCCCACGCGCACGAAGCGCGCCTCGCGGCGCAGGCGCGTGCCGTCGCAGGACGGGCAGGGCTGGTTGTTCTGGTACTTGGCCAGTTCCTCGTGCACCGTAGCCGAATCGGTCTCGCGGTAGCGGCGCTCCAGGTTCGGGATGATGCCCTCGAACACGTGCTCGCGGATCGAGGTGCGGCCGCGCTCGTTGATGTACGAGAAGGGGATGGTCTGCTTGCCTGAACCGTAAAGCAGGATCTTGCGGACCTTCTCGGGCAGGTCCTCGAAGGCCGCGTCGATGTCGAACTCGTAGAACGCCGTCAGGCTCTGCAGCATCTGGAAGTAAAACTGATTGCGCCGGTCCCAGCCCTTCACCGCGCCGGCCGCCAGCGACAGTGAGGGATGGGCCACCACCCGCTTTCGATCGAAAAAGGTAATCTGGCCCAGGCCGTCGCATTCCGGGCAGGCACCCATCGGGTTGTTGAACGAGAACAGGCGCGGCTCGAGCTCCTGCAGCGAATAGGAGCAGATCGGGCAGCCGAGCTTCGAGCTGAACAGGTACTCTTTGTCGGTATCCATCTCGAGCGCGATGACGCGGCCGTCGGCCAGGCGCAGCGCCATCTCGAACGATTCCGCCAGGCGCTGCTTCATGTCGGCGCGCACCTTCAGGCGGTCCACCACCACGTCGATGGTGTGCTTGTCGTTCTTCTTCAGCGTGGGCAGCGACTCGACCTCGTAGATCTTCGCCACGCCCTCGTTGGCCGTGCCGCCGCCCGAGTGCACCCGGAAGCGCACGAAACCCTGCGCCTGCATTTCCTTGAACAGCTCGGTGTGCTCGCCCTTGCGGTTCGCGACCACCGGGGCGAGGATCATCAGCTTGGTTTCCTCCGGCAGCGCCAGCGCCGCATTCACCATCTGCGACACACTCTGCGCCTCGAGCGGGATCTCGTGGTCCGGGCAATAGGGCGTGCCGACACGTGCGTACAAAAGTCGCAGGTAGTCGTAGATTTCCGTCACGGTGCCGACGGTCGAACGGGGGTTGTGCGAGGTAGCCTTCTGTTCGATCGAGATCGCCGGGGAGAGCCCCTCGATCAGGTCGACGTCGGGCTTCTCCATCAACTGGAGGAACTGCCGCGCATAGGCGGACAGGCTCTCGACGTAGCGCCGCTGCCCTTCTGCATAAAGGGTGTCGAACGCGAGCGACGATTTGCCGGATCCCGACAGGCCCGTAATGACGACCAATTTGTGGCGCGGCAAGTCGAGATTGACGTTCTTCAGGTTGTGGGTGCGGGCCCCACGGATACGGATCTGTTCCATGAACCTGGCGAAAGAAGAGGAAACCAAACGTGTTACTATATAACGTCTTTTCGAGACCGTCGTTTCAGGCTCCCCAGGCCTCGATTTCGCCTGCAGCGGAGTGGGTTTGGGGCGCGTGAGGCGCACCTCGCCGGTGCGCTCGGAGCCGGCTGGATTCCCGCTCAATACCGACAAGCTTTTCCCGATGTCCAATCCGTCAGCTGCCCCTGTTCGCATGAGCGCGCCCGAACTGCGCGCGACCACCTCGCTCGCGGCGATCTTCGCGCTGCGCATGCTGGGGCTGTTCATGATCATGCCGGTGTTTTCGGTCTACGCGAAAACCATCCCCGGCGGCGACAACGTCCTGCTGGTCGGCATCGCGCTGGGTGCCTACGGCGTCACGCAATCGCTGCTCTATATCTTCTACGGTTGGGCTTCCGACCGGTTCGGCCGCAAGCCCGTGATTGCATTCGGGCTGCTGGTGTTCGCGCTGGGTGCCTTCATCGCCGCCTTCGCCCACGACATCACCTGGATCATCGTCGGGCGCGTCGTGCAGGGAATGGGGGCCGTATCCTCGGCTGTGCTGGCCTTCATCGCCGACCTGACCTCGGAGCAAAACCGCACCAAGGCGATGGCGATGCTGGGCGGCTCGATCGGCGTGTCGTTCGCGGTGGCGATCGTCGGCGCGCCGATCGTGTTCCACTGGGTGGGCATGAGCGGCTTGTTCACCATCGTCGGCTTGCTGTCGTTGCTGGCGATCGGGGTGGTGCTGTGGGTGGTGCCGGATGCGCCGAAGTCGGGGTATATGAAGGTGCCGTTCTCGGAGGCGCTGCACAACCTCGAGCTGCTGCGCCTGAACTTCGGCGTGCTGGTGCTGCATGCCACTCAGACCGCGCTATTCCTGGTGGTGCCCCGTCTGCTGGTGGATGCCGGCTTGCCGATGGCCTCGCACTGGCAGGTGTACCTGCCGGTGATGGGGCTGTCCTTCGTGGGGATGGTGCCGGCCATCATCGTGGCCGAGAAGCGAGGGAAGATGAAGCCGGTGCTGCTCGGCGGTGTGGCGGCTATCCTGATCGGCCAATTGCTGCTCGGCTCCACCCCGCATACGATTGTGATCGTCGCGGCCGTGCTGTTCGTCTATTTCCTCGGTTTCAACATCCTCGAGGCCTCGCAGCCCTCGCTGGTATCGAAGCTCGCGCCGGGTTCGCGCAGGGGCGCGGCCACCGGCGTCTACAACACCACGCAGTCGATCGGCCTGGCGCTGGGCGGCGTGGTGGGCGGCTGGCTGCTTAAGACGGGCGGTGCCAACGAGGTGTTCTATGCCTGTTCGGCCCTGGTGGCGGTCTGGCTTATAATAGCCGCCAGCATGAAGCCGCCCCCGCGCAAGGCCTGAGGGCGTCGCGCCGCTGCCGTTTCAGGCCGGCCGCCGCGGCGGTTCCGCCCGGCCGGCATCGAATTTTTTGGAGAAACACATGGCATCCGTCAACAAGGTCATTCTCGTCGGCAACCTCGGCGCCGACCCCGAAGTGCGCTACCTGCCGAGCGGCGACGCGGTGGCGAACATCCGCCTCGCTACGACCGATCGTTACAAGGACAAGGCCACCAACGAGTTCAAGGAAGTGACCGAGTGGCACCGCGTGGCGTTCTTCGGGCGGCTGGCCGAGATCGTCAACGAGTACCTGAAGAAGGGCTCGGCGGTCTACATCGAAGGACGCCTGCGCACGCGCAAGTGGCAAGGGCAGGACGGCCAGGACCGCTATTCGACGGAAATCGTCGCCGACCAGATGCAGATGCTTGGCGGCCGAGGCGGTTCGGTTGGCGGCGGTGGTGGTGACGATGGCGGCGGCCGTGCCTCGGGCGGTGGCGGCCCACGCAGCGGCGGTTCCAGCCGTCCGAGCCAGCCCGCCAGCGGCGGCTTCGAAGAGATGGATGACGATATTCCATTCTAAATTTCCCCGAGCGGAAACGGCAGAAGAGATGAACCCCCGCCTTTGGTGAATCTACCCCTTGGGCTGCGCCGCCCGATCGGCTAACGATCAGGTCTTCGGTTTGCGAGCGGGCTTGCCAAGCTTCCAAGGCAGCAGCGCTTCGTAGTCGTCGACCGTTTGAGCGAGCTGTAGCCCCTTGAACAGGTCGATGAGGCACTGATAGACGTCGCGTTGTTCGCCTTGCAGGTCTTGATCAGCGAGTACAGATTCAGGCTCGCCTTCACTCCGGCCACCCTGTCGCTGAACAGCCCCTTCTTGCTTCCGAGAACAAACGGACGGACCGAATTCTCACAGGCGTTGTTGCATATCGGCCAGGCCTCGTTCTCAATGTAGCGACACGGCTTCGGCCACTGGTTGCCCAGATATGGCGGCGTCCCATTCGTAGTTAAAGGTTGGGGCGGCAGGGTTTCGTAGGTTAGGCGGACTTCAAGTCATGGTCAACGCGTTTATCGGTCGGACGATGCAAGGCAACGGCGAGCATCCAGAGGTCGTCGGCACCGCCGAGCTTACGGAATCGCTTCTCAGCTTCCAGGAAGCCAGTGGCCGCCCACCGCATCGCCATGTCGACATCGCGATAGCGGTTGACCCGGCCGCTGACGCGGCGCACCGCGCCGTTCGGATTCTCGATCCGGTTCGTCGTCGCCAGGCTGCGGATCAGCCGCGGCGTCAGGTCCAGGCGGTTGACCGTGAACGTTTCCTCAAGCCCCTCAAGCAGCGAGGCCGTCGCGTCCGGATGGTCGGTCTTCAACCATGCCGCCTGGGCCTTCAGCCGAGCGAGGCCGTCGTCGGCCGGCAGCTTGTACGCGGCACGCATGACCGAGGCGACCTGCTGTCGGGTCTGCTTCGCCAGCCGTTCGGTCACGTTGCGAATCTTGTGGGTCCGGCACCGCTGGACGTGGGCACGTTCGCCGAACACTGCCTCGATCGCCGAGCGCAGCGCCTTGGACCCATCAATCATGAACAGATAGTCCCGGTCGGTCGCCAGCCCGCGTTCGATCAGGCTATTCAGCAGATCCTTAACGACTTTGGCGTTCTCGCTCGAACCGCTCGCCAGCCCCATCAAATGATTCTGGGCGTCGCTCTCGACGCCAATCGCGGTGAGGATGTGGCACCCATCGACGATGATACCGTCCAGGTAGATGGCTAGGATGTCGTGATCCTCGAAGCGACGCTCCATCAGCCCGTCAAGCTTTTTCTTGCTCGCCTTCACGAACTGGCGCGAGACGCTGCTCTTCGAGATGCCGACGGTGTGGGCCATTTCAGGCAACGCCTCGTCATACTTTCGGGTCGACACGCCGCTGACCATGATGTCGTACATGCGCTGCGTGAGCCGTTCGTCGTCGCGCAGCTGCGTGTGGGCGGGAATCGGCACTTCCTTGCCGCGCTTGTCCCGCAGCCGGGGCCGCTGAACCCGCAGCTTGCGTTCGTCCATCACGATTCGGCCGGGCTGCGAGCCATGCCAGCGCACGTCGCTGGCGGCACGCCCCGCGTGCTTGTTCGCCGGCCACTTCGCGAGTTTTCCCCGCTACACGATCTATGCCGAGCGTGCCAGGGCGCTCAACAAGGTCACCCCACTTGCTCCTGTCCGACGTGGCCCGAAGCCCAAGGTGCCCGATCACGAGCGGCTCGCAGCTGTTCGCGCCGATCTGACTCGCACGCCGCTCGTCGGCGAAGGGGCGCGCAAGGTCTGGGCACGCTTGCGCATTCAGGACGACATCCGCGTGTCCCGCGCCCGTGTCTCGCGGCTGATCCGCGAACACGGCCTGCTTTCGCCCTATCGGCAACCGCAGAAACCGCCCAATGCTCACGATGGTCGAATAACGACTGATCGGCCTAACGAGATGTGGGGTGCCGATGGCGCCAAGGTTCAAACCGTCGATGAGGGCCTGGTCTGGATCTTCGCTGCGGTTGATCATTGCGGCGCAGCGTGTGTTGGCATCCACGTCACCAAAGTGGGCGACCGCTTTGCCGCACTGGAGCCAATCAGCCAAGGGGTGCGCGAGCAGTTCGGATCGGTCGAAGCTGATGCCGGCCGCCGACTGTCCCTGCGAATGAATCACGGCTCGCAGTACAGGTCGGACGATTTCCGCGCCCAGCTCAAGTTCTGGGGGATTACGCCGAGCTACGCCTTCGTCGCTGAGCCGCAGACCAACGGCGTCGCCGAGGGTTTCAGTCGGACCATGAAGGAGCAAGCTATCCACGGACGGCTGCTCAACAACGTTGAAGAAGTTCGTGCTGCCGCCGTCGCGTTCAAGGACCGATACAATCGCGAATGGCGTCTCGAAAAACTGGGCTTCAAGGACCGATACAATCGCGAATGGCGTCTCGAAAAACTGGGCTTCAAGACACCCCTCGAAGCCCGTCAGGCACCGCTCTTGCCACTTGCCGCCTGATCGCAAAATCGTGTCTAAACAACCGGATACGGTACAAACCGGCCGCGCAAATTTGCTATCTTCCGGGGTCGTCCGCGTTTCCCTGTTTCCTCTCGCTCCCGAATCCATGACTGACCGCATCGTCGCCGCCTTCGATTTCGACAGCACCATCACCACTGCCGACAGCTTCCGCCACTTCGTCCAGCAGGCCGTCGGCCTGCGCCGCTTCGCCTGCGCCGGCCTGCGCGCGCTGCCCTGGATCCTCGCCATGAAGGCCGGTCTGATCTCGTGCGGCGCGGCCAAGGCGCGCTTCGCCTGGTTCGCCTTCGGGCCGATGTCGGTGCGCGAGCTCGATGCGCTGGCCACTGCCTTCGTGCAGACCGAGCTGCCGACGCTGGTGCGCCCGGAGATGCTAAAGCGCGTGCGCGAGCACCAGGCGCGCGGCCACAAGGTGGTACTGGTGAGCGCCTCGCCCTCGCTGTACCTGGAGAAGTGGGCCGCCACGGTCGGACTCGACGCGGTGCTGGCCACGCAGCTGGCCTGGCGGGACGGCGCCTTCGCGGGGCAGCTGGACGGCGAGAACTGCTGGGGACCGCAGAAGGTAGTGCGGCTGGCCGCCTGGTGGGGCGACGAGCCGCCCGCGAAGCTCTATGCCTATGGCGACAGCCGCGGCGACAAAGAGATGGCCGAGCGCGCCGACTGGTCGTGGATGCGCGGCCAGGGGCCGATGGAGCCGATCGAGGCCTGAACGCGGGGCGCCGCGCGCGCTTGCCGATTGGCGATGGCGCGCGACGGTGCCGCTAAAGTACGAAAGGCAGCTTCATGCCGCGCGCCTCGGCCAGCATCGACACTGTGATCTTGCGCGCTTCCAGCGGCTCTGCGTGATGTGGGCGCGCAGCGGCATGCCGGCCTCGGCGATCGCGCCGCACTCCAGCAGGCGGATCATCTTGGCGTGTTTCTCATAGGTGGCCGAGATGCGATGCGCCTTCAGGAAGTCGAGCCGAGCTACTGTCAAATCTGGTGTACGAGCGATCGGCGACATGATCAGGCGGCCAGCGGTTGCTGAGCCGGTGTGCGATTGATCACCGGGGTTCCGTCCTTGAAGGGAATGCCCTTCAGAAGCTGTTCGAGCTTGTCGACGCCGCGGATGCGGCGCCACGATTTTTCGGCGGACTCGATGAGCTTGA
>JAYFRX010000082.1:0-8931 GCA_040946945.1 Burkholderia sp.
GGTGAAACGAGTGCTTGCCCAGATCAATGCCAACCAGCGTTACGTTCTGCATGATGGTCCTCCAAAAAGAAAACACCCTACCGCGTTACCCGCATGTAGGGTGGGGGTGACCATCTCATTAAACCCGCCGTTTCGCGGCGGGTCAAACAGCCTAATCGAATAACGGCAGGCACCCGCTCAGGGAGGAAAAGCGGGGAGGGCCGCGCCTTTGGCGCGAAACCGGTCCTCATCATATACCATTGTCTCGAAATTTCACCGAAGGCTTTCGTAAGCCTTCCTTCAGACTAATTTCAGCGATTCCGTCATGAGCCTCCATCCTCTGCACCGTCCGCGCAGAATGCGCCGCGACAACTTCTCACGTCGCCTGATGCGTGAAAACCTCCTCACTATCAACGACCTGATCCTGCCCGTGTTCGTCGTCGAGGGCAGCAACGTGCGCCAGGCGGTGTCGTCGATGCCCGGCGTCGAACGCGTCTCGGTCGACTTGCTAATGAGCGTCGCCGAGCAGTGTGTCGCGCTCGGCGTGCCGGTGCTGTCGCTATTCCCGGCGATCGAACCCTCGCTGAAGACGCCCGATGGCCGCGAGGCTACCAATCCCGAGGGGCTGATCCCGCGCGCGGTGCGCGAGCTGAAGAAGCATTTCCCCGATCTCGGCGTGCTGACCGACGTCGCCCTCGATCCGTACACGAGCCACGGCCAGGACGGCGTGCTCGACGAAAACGGCTACGTGATCAACGACGTGACCCTCGAGATCCTCAGCGAGCAGGCTCGGACCCAGGCCGAGGCCGGTGTTGACATCGTTGCGCCATCCGACATGATGGACGGCCGGATCGGCACGATCCGTGAGATGCTCGAGAGCGAGGGCCACATCCACACGCGCATCATGGCCTACTCGGCCAAGTACGCGTCGGCGTTCTACGGCCCGTTCCGCGATGCAGTCGGCTCGGCCTCGAACCTTGGCAAGGGCAACAAGATGACCTACCAGATGGACCCGTCGAATTCCGACGAGGCCCTGCGCGAAGTCCGCCTCGACATCGAGGAAGGTGCCGACATGGTGATGGTCAAGCCCGGCATGCCGTATCTCGATATCGTGCGTCGCGTGAAGGACGAGTTCCGCTTCCCGACCTATGTCTACCAGGTCAGCGGCGAATACGCGATGCTGAAGGCCGCCGCGCAAAACGGCTGGCTCGATCACGACAAAGTGGTGCTCGAGTCGCTGCTCGCCTTCGAGCGCGCCGGCGCGGATGGCGTGCTGACCTATTTCGCGCTCGATGCGGCGCGCCTGCTGCGCGATCAGAATTAGGTTGCGGCGGTAAGCGGCTCGGTTGGGCCAATCCCCCCTTCGCGCACGCGTGAGCATGATGGTGATGGGGTGTGGTAGTCCGTGTAGATCACGGCAGATCGTGTCCATGATCGGCGATTGTGAACACGATCTATCCAGATTTACCCGGTTGCGGGCGCAGGTGGGGTGGCTGGCTTCAACTTGTCGGCAACGTTCCAGGGCAGCAGTTCGTCGGTCAGGACGTGTTCCAGGTAGGCTCGCGGATTGATCCCGTTGAGCTTGCACGTCCCGATCAGGCTACACATCGCGGCGGCCCGTTCACCCCCGCTGTAGGAGCCGACGAACAGATAGTTTTTGCGTCCGAGCGCGACACAGCGCAGCGCGTTCTCGGCAAGGACATTGCTGATCTCAGCGCGATTGTCCTCGCAGTAGAACACGAGCGCTGCCCAGTGGTTCAGCGAAAGTTGATAGCTTTGGCGAGCGCGGACTTCGTCGACAGCGTCACGAGTTTCGCCCTGATCGTCGCTTCGATCTTCGTGTACCGGATCGGGTTGTTTAGACACGATTTTGCGATCAGGCGGCAAGTGGCAAGAGCGGTGCCTGACGGGCTTCGAGGGGTGTCTTGAAAACCAGTTTTCGAGACGCCATTCGCGATTGTATCGGTCCTTGAACGCGACGGCGGCAGCACGAACTTCTTCAACGTTGTTGAACAGCCGTCCGTGGATAGCTTGCCCCTTCATGGTCCGATTGAAACGCTCGGCGACGCCCGTTGGTCTGCGGCTCAGCGACGAAGGCGTAGCTCGGCGTAATCCCCCAAAACTTGAGCTGGGCGCGGAAATCGTCTGACCTGTACTGCGAGCCGTGATTCATTCGCAGGGACAGTCCGCGGCCGGCATCAGCTTCGACCGATCCGAACTGCTCGCGCACCCCTTGGCTGATTGGCTCCAGTGCGGCAAAGCGGTCGCCCACTTTGGTGACGTGGATGCCAACACACGCCGCGTCGCAATGATCAACCGCAGCGAAGATCCAGACAGGCCCTCATCGACGGTTTGAACCTTGGCACCATCGGTGCCCTACATCTCGTTAGGCTGATTAGTCGTCATTCGACCATCGTGAGCATTGGGCGGTTTCTGCGGTTGCCCACGGGCTCGTGACACGCGGATGTCGTCCTGAATGCGCAAGCGTGCCCAGACCTTGCGCGCCCGCTTCGCCGACGAACGGCGTGCGAGTCAGATCGGCGCGAATAGCTGCGAGCAGCTCGTGATCTGGCACCTTGGGCTTCGGGCCACGTCGGACAGGGGCAAAAAGTGGGGTGACTTTGTTGAGCGCCCTGGCGCGCTCGGCATAGATCGCGGAGCGCGGAAAGTCGAGCACCTGGCATACCCATTGCAATCCGAAGGGTTTGCCTGTCGCGGAGATCGTATGGCTCATGTCGAGGAGCTTCGGACGATCAATGGGCGGCGCTCCTGCCGCTCGCGCTCCATGCCCAGCATTTCGACCTCCATGGTCAGTTCGCCGACGCAATGCACGGCTTCCTTGAGCTTGACTTGCAACGGATCGGTCTGGCGCGACTTCAGACCGGCTTCGATGCCTGCTAGGGCGAATTCGCGCCATTGTTCGATCTCGGCGATCGTGACGCCAACTTCGCGAGACACCGGGTCAATCGATTCGCCGCGCAGCAAGCGCAGGACGACAGGGCGTTTGCGCCCGACGGACCAGCGCTTGAATTCGGCGGCGCTGGCGGCGACGGAGGGCGCGCGTAGCGCGGCCGTAGACGCCGCCAGCGCAACTTCCTGCACTCTACCTTCTCCAACATTTCAGACTCCAGTTTGGATGCGTTTTACCCCAAATCTGTGTCTAGAAAAACCGGAGCCGCCGCACCTTCAGGTAGCCCCCCCAGGTCCGGTACCCGGGGCCGCCGGCACGTCGACGCGCTCGGCCAGAGCGCGGTAGAGCTGCCATTCGTCGTCGCCCAGCGTCAGGCGCGCGAAGATCTCATTCTTCTGCGGCATGAAGTCGGCCACGATCGCCAGGCCTGCCGCCAGTTCCTGCGCCTGCTGCGCGCGCTGCAGCGCGAACGACAGCTGCGCGGAGAGCGCATAGTGCGCGCCCTCGCGGCAGAAGCGTTCCAGAAAGGAATTGTCCTGCGGCCGCTCGAGCAGGGGACGCATCGCCCAGCGTTCAGAGATCAGTGCCGCCGCGCGAGGTCCTGCCCACGCCGATCGGCCCCTCGATCGCGATGCAGCGATGCGGCGGGCGCTGGTCGGGCGGCGTGACGGTCAGCGGTGTCGCGTTCATCAGAAGCGGCTTTTGTCGTTCGCGGCATTCATCGCCATCAGGCACTGACAGGTCTGCACTTTCTCGATGCGCTGGTTGGCCACCGCGGTCAGGAAGGCCTGCGCGTGGCCGTGGATCGGGATCGCCAGCGCCGGGTCGAGTTCGACCAGTGGTACCAGCACGAAGGCGCGCCCGGTCAAGCGCGGATGAGGCACCACCAGGTCGGGTTCGTTGATGGTGTGCTCGCCGTACAGCAGGATGTCGATGTCGAGCGTGCGCGGCGCGTTGTGGAACGGTCTCTCGCGGCCGAAGTGGTGCTCGATCTGCTGGCACAGCTTGAGCAATTCGCGGGCCGCCAGACGCGTCTCAATCTTGACCGCGCAGTTGTAATAGTCGTCACCGCCGGCGGCGATCGGCACCGTCCGGTACAGGCTCGATTTGCCAAGCACGGTGACTGCGCATTGCTGCGCGAGGCAGACCACCGCATCCTTCAATGTCTGGCCCGCATCGCCGAGATTCGCGCCGAGGCCGAGATAAGCAAGCGTCATGGCATCCACTTCCTGCGTCGTCCGACGGCTCAGTCGTCCGCATCCGGCGCTTCGGCCGGCTGCGGCTGCCCGGCACCGCCGTCTTCCGGCCGGCTATTGGGCCTACCGCCGCTGCGGCGGCGCTTGCGGGGCCCCGCGGCCCCGCCACCCTTGTTGCGCGGCACGCCCTGGGTGAGCAGCGCCTCGCGTGCCGCGGCATCGCCGTCGATGAAATCCGTCCACCACTGGGCCACCGATTCGTCCAGTTCGCCGGACTCGCAGCGCAGCAGGAGGAAATCATACCCCGCTCTAAATCTTAGGTGTTCCAGCAGCCGGATCGCGCTGCGGCCCGAGCGTTTCTCGAGGCGCAGCTGCAGGCCCCAGATCTCGCGCATGTCGGCCGAGTAGCGCTTGTGGATCGCCAGCTTCTTGGTCTGCATCTCCAGCACGTCGTCCATCGCACGCTGCAGGGCCGGCACCGGGAACTCGCCATGGGCGACGTACTGGTTCCAGCGCTGGCGCATGTCGTGCCAGAGCAGGGTCGCGAACAGAAAGCCCGGCGAGACCGACTTGCCGGCCCGCACGCGCGCATCGGTGTTTTTCAGCGCCAGCGTGATGAACTTCTCGCCCTGGGGCTGTTCAAGCATCACGTCGAGCAGCGGCAGCAGCCCGTGATGCAGGCCCTCGCCGCGCAGCTGCTTCAGGCAGGCCAGCGCATGGCCCGAGAGCAGCAGCTTGAGCATCTCTTCGAACAGGCGCGCAGCCGGCACGTTGTTGATCAGGTCGGCCAGCAGCTTGATTGGCTCGCGCGTATGCGGCTCGATGTCGAAACCGAGCTTGGCCGCGAAGCGCACCACGCGCAGCATGCGCA
This sequence comes from Burkholderia sp., assembly GCA_040946945.1. Taxonomy (GTDB): domain Bacteria; phylum Pseudomonadota; class Gammaproteobacteria; order Burkholderiales; family Burkholderiaceae; genus Burkholderia. Next base: position 4,958 of record JAYFRX010000082.1, read on the forward strand.
CCGGATCTTCGCGGTAGCGCGTGGCCGGGTCGCCGATCATGCGCAACAAGCGTGCGCGCATGTCGGCCATGCCGTCGTGATAATCGAGCACGGTCTGCGTCGCGGGGTCGTAATACATCGCGTTGATCGTGAAGTCGCGCCGCGCCGCGTCCTCGTGCTGTTCGCCCCAGACGTTGTCCCGCAGCACGCGGCCGCTGGCATCCACTGCGTGGGTGCGGCGGTCCAGCTCCTCGCGCTTCATGCGGCGCGGCCGCGGCGCGGCGGAGGACGGCACCTCGGCCGGCGCGCGGAAGGTCGAGACCTCGATCAGCTCCTGGCCGAACTGCACGTGCACGATCTGGAAGCGGCGCCCGATCAGGCGCGCGCGGCGGAACAGGCGCTGCACCTCGATCGGGGTGGCGTCGGTGGCGACGTCGAAATCCTTGGGCGCGATACCGAACAGCAGGTCGCGTACCGCGCCGCCGACGATGAAGGTGCGGAAACCCGCCTGCTGCAGCGTGTCGGTTACGCGGACTGCGTTGCGCGAGATCAGCGAGGGATCGATGCCGTGCACGGTGGCCGGCACGATGGTGGGGTCGGGGCGTCGTTCGGCCACTTTCTCGGTGTCGTGCGCGGCCTGCTTCTGCGCGCTCGCTTTTTTCGCGACGGCCGTAGCCGGGGCGGAATCGTCGCGGGCGGCGCTATCGTTCTGCCCGAGCAGCTTGCGGATGAGTTTCTTAATCACGAAGGTTGGAATAGATCGAGGATGCGCCAGCCCTGCTCGCGGGCATGCGTGCGCAGCGTGTCGTCGGGGTTGGTCGCGACCGGGTCGGTGACTTTCGCGAGCAGCGGGATGTCGTTGTGCGAGTCGCTGTAGAAATAGCTGCGCTCGAAATCGGCCAGGCTCTTGCAGAGCGAGGCGAGCCAGGCCTCGGTGCGCGCTCTCTTGCCCTCGCGGAAGCTTGGCACGCCGGTGGCGCGGCCGGTCAGGTCCGAAGCCGGATGGCCGTCGACCGTCTCGACTTCGCAGGCAATCAGGGTCTCCACGCCGAACGCGTCAGCGATCGGGCGCGTGACGAAGGCATTGGTGGCCGTGACGATGCAGCAGAGGTCGCCAGCCTCGCGATGCCGGCGTACCAGATCGAGCGCGGCTGGCAGCATCGCCGGTCGGATCACTTCCTGCATGTACTGATCGTGCCAGGCGTCGAGTTGCGCGCGCGGGTGCTTGGCCAGCGGCGCCAGCGCGGCGGCCAGGTAGGCGTGGATGTCGAGCGTACCGGCCTTGTAGTCGGCGTAGAAACGGTCGCTCTGACGCTTGAAGCCTTCCGCGTCGACGAGACCGAGCTTGATCATGAAGCGACCCCATTCGTGGTCGCTGTCGATCGGGATCAGCGTGTGATCGAGGTCAAAGAGTGCCAGATTTGTCATGGAGGAGCATTTTTTTACTTGAAGCTACTTAATCTGGCCAGAACCGCCCGCCTCGCGCTCCAGCGTGGCTAGCAGCGTGCGCAGCAGCGGCAGCGTGACGGCACGTTTCTGTTCGAGCGAGAAGCGGTCGAGCGCGTCGAGCAGGGCCATCAGGCTCGGCATGTCGCGCCGGTAGTGCGTGAGCAGGTAGGCAGGCACGTCGTGGGCGATCGCGATGCCGCGGTCGCGCGCGGCGCGCTTGAAGACCGCGGCCTTGTCGGCGTCGGCCAGCGGCGCGATATGGAACACCAGGCCCCAGCCCAGGCGTGTGCGTAGGTCCTCGCGCACGTCGAGCGCGAGCGGCGCGGCCGGCCCCGCGCCGACGAAGGCGCTGGACGGGTGGGCGCGCACCTCGTTGAACAGGTTGAACAGGGCAATCTGCTGGGTGTCGCTCATCGCGTCGATGTCGTCGACGGCGTACAACGAGACGCACGGGTCGAAGGCGATTGCGCCGAGCGGATTTTTCGGCGTCAGGTAGCGCGCGCTGCCGTAGGAGGTGTCGTAGACCAGCGCCTGCAGCAGATGGCTGCGGCCGCTGCCGGCCTCGCCCCAGACATAGAAGGAGCGGTCGGCCACCGGGCCCGCTGCGAGCGCGAGATCGAGCCGGCGCAGCCGCGAGACGAGTTCGTCGTTGGCCCCCCCGATGGTGAAGTTCTCGAAGGTGCGTGGCGGCGGGGTGCCGAGGTCGAGTGTCAATTGACGAGTGGCAGTCACGATGCGGGGCGGTTGAGGTCGGGCTCGCGCCGTGCGGCAGCAGGCAGGGGGGAAAGCGATCGGGGCCGTGGTGCCGCGTGGCTGTCGTGGCGGCCCAACGGCGATGGAAACGGGGACGAGGCGGACACGATGGTTTCCGTCGAAAGGTCGGTGCGGGAATTCGGCCGGGCTGCCGGCTTCTGGCAAAATCGCATTTTACCGACCTTCTCGCATTTTCCCATGACTTCTCTGAAATCCTCTTCCGACGCCCAAGGTCTTTCCTACCGTGAGGCGGGCGTCGACATCGACGCAGGCGATGCCCTCATCGACAAGATCAAGCCCTTTGCGAAGAAAACACTGCGCGACGGCGTGCTCGGCGTGCTCGGCGGATTCGGCGCGCTGTTCGAAGTGCCCAAGCGCTACCAGGAGCCGGTGCTGGTATCGGGCACCGACGGCGTGGGTACCAAGCTTAAGCTGGCCTTCCAGCTGAACCGTCACGACACGGTTGGCCAGGACCTGGTGGCGATGAGCGTCAACGACATCCTGGTGCAGGGTGCCGAGCCGCTGTTCTTTCTCGACTACTTCGCCTGCGGCAAGCTCGACGTCAACACCGCGGCCACCGTCATCAAGGGCATCGCGACGGGCTGCGAGCTGTCGAGCTGCGCGTTGATTGGCGGCGAGACCGCGGAAATGCCGGGCATGTACCCGGACGGCGAATACGACCTAGCCGGTTTCGCAGTTGGCGCGGTGGAGAAGAGCAAGATCATCGACGGCAGCACCATCGCCGAGGGCGACGTGGTGCTGGGCCTGGCCTCGAGCGGCATCCACTCGAACGGCTTTTCGCTGGTGCGCAAGATCATCGAGCACGCCGATCCGGACCTGAACGCCCCGTTCGACGGCCGCACGCTGGCCGATGCGCTGATCGCTCCGACCCGCATCTACGTGAAGCCGCTGCGCGCGCTGATGGCCAAGCTGCAGGTTAAGGGCATGGCCCACATTACCGGCGGCGGCCTGGTCGAGAACATCCCGCGCGTACTGCGCGAAGGCCTGATGGCCGAGCTCGATCACAGCGCCTGGACCCTACCGCCGCTGTTCCAGTGGCTGCAAGAGCACGGCGGCGTGGCCGACGCGGAAATGCACCGCGTGTTCAACTGCGGGATCGGGATGGCCGTGATCGTGTCGGCCGCTGCTGCCGACGCTGCCGTGGCGGAACTGAGCGCCACCGGGGAGCAGGTGTGGAAGATCGGCCGCGTGCGCGCGAGTCGCGAAGGCGAGGCGCAGACGGTCGTCGTCTGAAGCGGCGGGAGGGCCGAACCGGGCGACGCGTTTCGGCACCGCTGGTCGTTCAGTCGCCCTGCAGGAACACGAAGGGCCACGATGTCGAATCGCAGCCTTTTTGATTTGGCGTGTACCGGATCCGGTTGTTTAGACACGATTTTGCGATCAGGCGGCAAGTGTCAAGAGCGCTGCCTGACGGGCTTCGAGGGGTGTCTTGAAGCCCAGTTTTTCGAGACGCCATTCGCGATTGTATCGGTTCTTGAACGCGACGGTGACAGCACGAACTTCTTCAACGTTGTTGAACAGCCGTCCGTGGATGGCTTGCTCTTTCATGGTCCGATTGAAACGCTCGGCGACGCCGTGGGTCTGCGGCTCGGCAACGAAGGCGTAGCTCGGCGTAATCCCCCAGAATTTGAGCTGGGCGCGGAAATCGTCCGACCTGTACTGCGAGCCGTGATCCATTCGCAGGGACAGTCCGCGGCCGGCGTCAGCTTCGACCGATCCGAACTGCTCGCGCACCCCTTGGCTGATTGGCTCCAGTGCGGCAAAGCGGTCGC
>JAYFRX010000083.1:0-8915 GCA_040946945.1 Burkholderia sp.
GGTGCCGACGAGCTCTGGATGCTCGCCGTTGCCTTGCATCGTCCGACCGATAAACGCGTTGACCATGATTTGAAGTCCGCCTAACCTACGAAACCCTGCCGCCCCAACCTTCAACTACGAATGGGACGCCGCCCCAGCGAGGACCCGACCAGCGCGGCCTCGCATTGCGCTTCGTTGCCGTACTGCTTCTGAAATTCTTTCATCGACAGACCGGCCTGAAACTGGATTCTGTTCATGGGCATGGCGCACGCTCCGTAAGCACCTGGCGAACGATACTTCGTTTTATGCCTGCTTCGGAGTCAAGTAACTAATCAGGATCAGCCAAGAGGTGCGCGAGCAGTTCGGATCGGTCGAAGCTGATGCCGGCCGCGGACTGTCCCTGCGAATAGATCACGGCTCGCATTACAGGTCGGACGATTTCCGCGCCCAGCTCAAGTTCTGGGGGATTACGCCGAGCTACGCTTTCGTCACTGAGCCGCCGACCAACGGCGGTGCCGAGCGTTTCAATCGGACCATGAAGCAACAAGCCATCCACGGACGTCTGTTCAACAACGTTGAAGAAGTTCGTGCTGCCGCCGTCGTGTTCAAGGACCGATACAATCGCGAATGGCGTCTCGAAAAAACTGGACTTCAAGACACCCCTCGAAGCCCGTCAGGCACCGCTCTTGACACTGGCCGCCTGATCGCAAAATCGTGTCTAAACAACCCGATCCGGTACACTAGGTGTTACCGTGGAAAGCAACATGCTTACGCAACAGCCACTGCCTTCTCAAATCCCCCTCGACCGCCGCACACCAGATCCGACATTACTCTCTCACTCCGCTGAACACCCGCCTGAACGTGTCTTTGCATGGAATTCCGTTCGCGTAAGCCAGATGCTTGCGCAGCCACCCCAGTTAGGTTCGCCTCCACAGCGCCATCCATCGTCTCCCAGTCTTCCACTCCGCACCGGACGGCGCACAGCGCCGTCAGCACAATCTCGTCCAGCGGGTAACGGCGCTGACGGCACCGCGGATCCCGGCAACTCAACGCCATGATCGAAGGCATCTCTCGTTTCGCCAAAAATCGAGAGTAAACCCCAGCACGCCGATGTTTACAACCACTAACACCGGCTCACCCTTGTTACACCGACCTCTTCATGCGGAAGCCCTGGCCCCGCCCGGGCCTTGCCGGTGTCAAAAACAGCAAAACGCTATAATGCGAACCTAAACGATAGCCTCCAAGTATGCAGATCTTCACGATCGGAATCAATCACCACACGGCACCCGTCGCCTTGCGCGAACGTGTGGCGTTTCCGCTCGAACAGATCAAGCCTGCCCTGTCCACCCTGACCAGCGTGTTCCTGGGACGCCAGGTGCCGAACGTGCCCGAGGCCGCGATTCTCTCCACCTGCAACCGCACCGAGCTGTACTGTGCGACCGACGATCGCGCCGCGCGCGATGCCGCCGTGCGCTGGCTGGCCGAGTTTCACGGCATTCCCGCCGACGAGCTCGCGTCGCATGTCTACGCGCTGCCGCAATCCGAGGCCGTCCGCCACGCCTTCCGCGTCGCGTCCGGCCTCGACTCCATGGTTCTCGGCGAAACCCAGATCGTCGGCCAGATGAAGAACGCGGTGCGCACCGCCTCCGAGGCCGGCGCGCTCGGCACCTATCTGAACCAACTGTTCCAGCGCACATTCGCGGTCGCCAAGGAGGTGCGCAGCACCACCGAGATCGGCGCCCAGTCGGTGTCGATGGCCGCCGCCGCGTTGCGCCTGGCGCAGCGCATCTTCGAGAGCGTCGCCGACCAGAAGGTGCTGTTCATCGGCGCCGGCGAGATGATCGAGCTGTGCACCACCCACTTCGCCGCGCAGGGGCCGCGCGAGCTGGTGATCGCCAACCGCACCGCCGCGCGCGGCGCGAAGCGGGCCGCGCGCTTCGGCGGCCGCGCCATGCCGCTGGCCGACCTGCCTGCGCGCATGCACGAATTCGACATCATCGTGTCCTGCACTGCCTCCGCGCTGCCAATTATTGGCCTGGGCGCAGTCGAGCGCGCGGTGAAGGCGCGCCGCCACCGGCCGATCTTCATGGTCGACCTGGCCGTGCCGCGCGACATCGAGCAGGAAGTCGGCAAGCTCAAGGACGTGTTCCTCTACACGGTCGACGATCTCGGTGCGATCGTGCACGAGGGCAATGCCTCGCGGCAAGCCGCCGTGGCGCAGGCCGAGGCGATCATCGAGACGCGCGTGCAGAACTTCATGCAGTGGCTCGACACGCGCAGCGTGGTGCCGATCATCCGCCACATGCATACCCAGGCCGACGCGCTGCGCCGCGCCGAGGTCGAGCGCGCGCAGAAGATGCTGGCCCGCGGCGATGATCCGGCCTCGGTGCTCGACGCACTGTCGCAGGCACTCACCAATAAGCTGATCCACGGCCCGACCAGCGCGCTGAACCGCGCCAGGGGAACCGAGCGCGACCAGCTGATCGACCTGATGCGCGGCTTCTACGCGCACGGCGCGCGCGCCGACCATCATTAGTGGTGCCGGCCGCCTCTCTCGCGACGCTCGCGCCGCCTCCGCCTTCTTTTTCGAAACTTCGCCCGGGAGCGTCGCTCCACACCATGAAAACGAGCATGCAAAGCAAGCTCGACCAGCTCTCGAACCGGCTGGCCGAACTGAACGAACTGCTGAGCCGAGAGAACGTCACCGCCGATCTCGATCAGTACCGGAAGCTGACCCGCGAACACGCGGAAATCGGCCCGGTGGTCGAGCACTACGCGCAGTGGCGTCTCGCGCGCGGCGACGAGGCGACCGCCCGGGAGCTGCTGCCGGACGCCTCGATGCGCGAATTCGCGGAAGAAGAGATCCGCGACGCGCGCGAGCGCACGACGCGCCTGGAAGCCGAGCTGCAGAAGATGCTGCTGCCGCGCGACCCCAATGACGAACACAACATCTTCCTGGAAATCCGCGCCGGCACAGGCGGTGACGAGTCCGCGCTGTTCGCCGGCGATCTGCTGCGCATGTACCTGCGCTATGCCGAGCGGCAGCGCTGGCTAGTCGAAATGATGTCGGAAAGCGCCTCGGACCTGCGCGGCTACAAGGAAGTGATCGTGCGCATCGCGGGCCAGGGCGCCTATTCGCGCCTGAAGTTCGAATCGGGCGGCCACCGCGTGCAGCGCGTGCCGGCCACCGAGACGCAGGGCCGCATCCACACTTCGGCCTGTACCGTGGCGGTGATGCCCGAGGCCGACGAAATCGCCGAAGTCGAGCTCAATCCGGCCGACCTGCGCATCGACACCTTCCGCGCCTCGGGCGCGGGTGGCCAGCACATCAACAAGACTGATTCGGCGGTGCGAGTCACCCACCTGCCGACCGGCATTGTGGTGGAGTGCCAGGACGATCGTTCGCAGCACAAGAACAAGGACCGTGCGCTGAAGGTGCTGGCGGCCCGCATCAAGGACAAGCAGTACCATGAGCAGCACGCCAAGGAGGCGGCCACGCGCAAGAGCCTGATCGGCTCGGGCGATCGCTCGGAGCGGATCCGCACCTACAACTTCCCGCAGGGCCGGATGACCGACCATCGCATCAACCTCACACTCTACAAGCTCGAGGCCCTGATGGACGGCGATCTCGACGAGATGATCGCGACCCTCGTCAGCGAGCACCAGGCCGAGCTGCTGGCCTCGCTCGGCGAAGCCGACTGAGCGGCGTGCGTCCCATGACTGCCGCGCCCGCCACTGCAGCCGAGCTGCTGCGCGCCACGCCGCTCGACGCCGTCGACGCACGGATCCTGCTCGCCCACGCGCTGGGCTGGACCCGCACCCAGCTGATCACGCGCGCCGACGCGCCGCTCGCGGCGGCCGACGTCGAGCGTTACCTCGTGCTCGCTGCGCGGCACCTGGCCGGCGAGCCGGTGGCGCAGCTGGTCGGCTCGCGCGAGTTCTTCGACCTCGAATTCGCGGTCACGCCCGACGTGCTGATCCCGCGGCCCGATACCGAGCTGCTGGTGCAGACCGCGCTCGACGCGATCGAGGGCATCGCCGCGCCGGACGTGCTCGATCTCGGCACCGGCAGCGGCGCGGTGGCGATCGCGATCGCCTCGATGCGGCCCGACGCGCGCGTCCGGGCGCTCGACCGCTCGGCCGCGGCGCTGGCGGTGGCGCGCGGCAACGCGGCCAGGCTGCTTGACCCAGCGCGACCCGGCGGTGCCCTGCAGTTCCTGGAAAGCCACTGGTACGGCGCGCTCGATCCGATGCAGCGCTTTCACGCGATCGTTAGCAACCCGCCCTATATCGCATACCGGGACCCGCATCTCGAGCAGGGTGACCTGCGCTTCGAGCCGCGCGGCGCGCTGACCGACGAGGCCGACGGCCTCAGCGCGATCCGCGCGATCGCGGCCGGCGCGCCGGCCTTTCTGCTGCCGCGCGGCACGCTCTGGATCGAGCACGGCTACGACCAGGCCGAGGCGGTGCGCGCGATCCTCGTTGTCGCCGGATTCGACGAGGTGGCCTCGCTCACCGACCTGGCCGCGATCGAGCGCTGCACCGGCGGCCGCCTGTCCGGCTGAACGCCCGAGCGCAGGGGCGCTGTGCCCGCGGCAGACGCGACGCGCGTCGATCGCCTTCTAGCCCCGCCCTGACCCTGCTTTCAGACCCGTTCCAGGCGCCGGTCGGCCCTGCCGAAATCCAGTATCATCTCAATTCTCTGCCCCGCATCAGCACAAGGTTCATCATGGATACCCAACAACGCATCAAGCAAATCGTCGACGAAAACTCGGTCGTGCTCTTCATGAAGGGCACCGCGCAATTCCCGATGTGCGGCTTCTCGGGCCGCTCGATCCAGGTCCTGAAGGCCTGCGGCGTCGACCAGATCAAGACCGTCAACGTGCTCGAGGACGAGGAAGTCCGCCAGGGGATCAAGAGCTTCTCGAACTGGCCGACGATTCCCCAGCTCTACGTGAAGGGCGAATTCATTGGCGGCTCGGACATCATGATAGAGATGTACCAGTCGGGCGAACTGCAGCAGCTGTTCGCCGCCGCCTGAGTTCCTCCCCTCGATGGAGGCACGTCCCGCACCGCCGCGGCGCCTGATCGTCGCGATCACCGGAGCGACCGGCGCGATCTACAGCATCCGCCTGCTCGACCTGCTGCGCGCGGCGGGCGGCGTTGAGATTCACCTGCTGGTGTCGGCTGCCGGCTGGCTCAATATCCAGCACGAGCTGCGACTCACCAAGCACGAAGTCCATGCGCGGGCCGACGTGGTCCACTCGGTGCGCGACGTGGGCGCGAGCATCGCCTCCGGTTCGTTCGCGACCGACGGCATGGTGGTCACGCCCTGCTCGATGAAGACACTGGCCAGCGTCGCGCACGGGTTCTCGGACAACCTCGTGACCCGCGCCGCCGACGTCACGCTCAAGGAGCGGCGCCGGCTGGTGCTGATGGTGCGCGAGACACCCTTCAATCTCGCCCACCTGCGCAACATGACCGCCATCACCGAGATGGGCGGCATCATCTTCCCGCCGCTTCCCGCCTTCTATGCGATGCCTGCCTCGATCGACGAGCTGGTCGACCAAACCGTCACGCGCGTGCTCGACCTATTCGGCATCGCCGCGCCGCGCCGTGCGCCCTGGACCGGGATCCGCAGCACCGAGTAAGGCGGTCTCGTTGCACCTTGGGATCCGGTCCCGCCCGCCATCACGGGCCGCCCCGACCCGGCACATCTAGCCCCATCGCCCCCGCCCTCCCCTCTCGTCGCCGCCTCGGGGCCAGATCGTCCCGCTTTCCTGATGAACGGCTGCCGCGCCGATCCCTCCCGTCGATTCACAACGATAGAAAATCAATTAAATCCCGTTTGACCGATTTATCAAATCCCGCGGCAGCTTCTATAGTCGAATCCAATTCGACCGATCCGGACCCCCGGCCATGTCCCGCCTGCCCTCGCTCTACCTGTCCCACGGTACCCCGACGTTGCCGATCGACCCGCTGTTGTCCTCGGCCGACTTCACGCACCTGGGCCCACCGAACTGCCGCGCCCGCGCGCGGTGCTGATGCTCTCGGCGCACTGGAACACGCTGGCCCCGGCCGTCAGCGTGTCAGTGCACGTCCCCAAAACATCCACGACTTCTACGGCTTCCCGCGCGCGCTCTACGAGCTGGGCTATCCGGGCCGAGCGCGCCCGATCTGGCCGCGCGCACGGCGGCCCTGCTCGACGCGGCCGGCATCCCGACCGCGACCGCCGACTACGGGCTCGACCACGGCGCCTGGGTACCGATGCTGCTGATGTTCCCCGAAGCCGATATCCCCCCGGTTACCCAGCTGTCGATCCAGCCGTGCGCCGACGCCGCCCACCATTTCCGCGTCGGCCGTGCGCTGGGCGACGAGGGCGTGATGGTGATCGGCTCGGTCCAGATCACCCACAACCTGCGCCAGGCCGATTTCGGCGCGACGCCCGAGAAAGCCGACCCGCAGGTGGACGAATTCACCGGCTTGTTCGAGGACCACTTGGCCCATCGCGACATCAAGGTGCGCTGCTCGACTACCGGCGCCTGGCCCTGCACGCGGCCCTGATGCGTCCGACCGACGAGCACCTGCTGCCGGTGCTCGCGGCGCTCGGCGCGGCCAACGACGACTACCAGCTCGGCATCCAGTCGCTGGGCACCTACCAGCGCGTGCTAGCGATGACCAACTACGTGTTCGCGTCCTCGGCCCAGGTCGCCCAGCCAGCCCGCAACCTGAGGCGCGTCGCGCGCCCATGCGGGCGGTGACCGCTCAGGTGCCGATGCCGTCGAGGATCTCGTCGTGCGACTCGCGCTCGTCGAGGTACTGGGTCCGGTAGCCGGTGTTGACGCCCCAGAAGTAGAAGCCCAGCGCGATCAGCGCGACGATTAGCATGTCCCAGCCGTAGGGCAGCACGCCCGAGCCGCCGAACTGCTTGCTGCCGATCAGCGACAGCACGGCCATCGTCGGCAGGTAGACGACCAGCCACCAGGCGGCCTTTACGTCGGCACCCCAGCCCCCCCAGCCGGACTTGGCCTGGAAGTAGAAGTAGACCGGCAGCGCGACGACCATCAGCAGGATGATCTCGCCCGTCAGCGGCCACGTTGCCCAGTACAGGATCAGCGAGGCGCAGACGAAGGCGAACGGCGCGATCAGTTTCATGTCTGGGATCGACAGCGGACGATCAAGGTCGGTGGCCGAGCGGCGCAGCGCCATCAGGCTGATCGGGCCCGTCAGGTATGAGATCACGGTGGCCACCGTGATCACGGCCGCCAGCGAGCTCCAGCCGCGGAAGAAGAACAGGAAGATGAAGGAGACCAGCAGGTTGAACCACATCGCGTTGCGCGGCACGCCGTAGACCGGGTGCACGGTGTCGAACATCTTCGGCATCGTGTTGTTGCGCTCCATCGCGTAGATCATCCGCGTGGTGGTGGCCATGTAGGTCGTGCCGGTGCCGCTCGGGCTAATGAACGCGTCGATGTAGAGCAGCACGGCCAGCCAGTTCAGGTTCAGGGCGATCGCCAGTTCCGCGAACGGCGAGGCGAAGTTGAAGTGCTTCCAGCCCTTCGCGACTTCGGCCGGATCGACTGAGCCGATGTAGGCGATCTGCAGCAGCACGTAGATAACCAGCGTGATCAGGATCGAGGCGATCACCGCGAACGGCACGCTGCGCGACGGGTTGCGCGCCTCTCCGGCGAGGTTGACCGGGCTCTGGAAGCCGTTGAACGCAAACACGATGCCGCTGGTGGCGACCGCCGTGAGCGCCGCCGACCAGCCGTAGGGCGCGAACGAGTTGTTGCTCGTCATGCCGAGGTTGTCCGAGTGGAAGCTGGTGAGCATCAGGCCGAGGATGGTCAAGCCCGGGACTAGGAATTTGAACACCGTGATCGCCGAGTTGGCGCGCGCGAACAGCTTCACGCCCCAGTAGTTCAGCATGAAGTAGATCACCACCAGCACCGCCGACAGCAGCAGGCCTGGTGTGGTCAGCCCACCGCCCACGAACAGGCTGTGCGCCCACTCGTAGGGCCAGGTGCTCATGTATTGAATCGATGCCTCGGCCTCGATCGGGATCACCGAGACAATCGCGATCCAGTTCGCCCAGGCGCTGATGAAGCCCACCAGCGAGCCGTGCGAGTAACGCGCGTAGCGCACCATGCCGCCCGATTCCGGGAACATCGCGCCGAGCTCGGCATAGGTCAATGCGATCGCGAGAATCACGACCGCGCCGATGATCCAGGCGCAGATGGCGGCCGGGCCGGCGATCTTCGCTGCATTCCAGGCCCCAAAAAGCCAGCCGGAGCCGATGATCGACCCCAGGCCCGTCAGCATGAGCGCGATCGGGCCAATGTTCCGTTGAATAGAACTGTTCACAACCTTCTCCTATGTCTCTCAAAAAGCCTTGTCAGGATGCCTGCCGAAGGTCGTTCGGCCGGGGTCACGCCGGCATCTTTGGGGGATGGGTTGTCCGGTTTAGGACAACCCGTCTGTGCGGCGCGCAGTGTATACCGGTTGCACCTCCCGCATGGCGGCAAAATCAATCGACCCTACAAAACAAAAAAAGAGCGCCATAGAAAGATTTGTAAGCTTTATTCGTGGCTTTTTAGGGCGGTGTCCAAAAAATAGTCCTGATTAGTTACTTGACTCTGAGACGATCAACACACGGCGCGGATGAGGTTTTGTCGTAACGGCGGCCCGAAGCAGGCGCGGCGCCATCGCGGGCAAATCAAAACGGCGGTTGAAACGGTAAGCGAATTCAGCGAGATAGCGATGGGCATATTGGGCGTGATCGATAGCGTGGTACGTGCCCTTGAGGGCTGTTTTCAGGTTGCCGAGCATCGTGTTGACCCAGCGGAACTCGGGGCGCTGCGCGGCCTGACGGCCACCGCCCGTGACATGGCGCTCATGACTGGCAGCCTTTTGCGTCACGCCGTCGAAACACCACA